>JAEVYV010000145.1 GCA_023392575.1 Bacteroidota bacterium
CGTGCGGATCTCGTGGCTCATATTGGCCAGAAACTGCTCTTTCATGCCAGCTACTTCCCGGTTTCGCCGGTCCGATTCGTTGAGCAGGGCAATAAGTTTTTGCTGTTGCCGGCCCTGGTTTAACACATACCAAAAGGCAATAATAACCGCCAAAAGCGCAATAGCGGTGATCACCATGCCCCACAACCGGGCCCGGCTGCCCGTCGTTTCGTTCGAGGCCGTAATCTCGCTGAGTTTGGCCTGACGCAGGCTGTCCAAATTGGTAATGATGTTGCTGATGCTGTCCCGCAGCAGTTGGCCCTCTTTTGTATTAATTAAAATTTCGGCGGCTGTTTTTCCCCGGATATGAAAGGCATCGATGACGTCCCGACTGAACCGGATCTTTTCGTTGACCAGCAGGTCAAGCTCTTTTACATATTGGGCCGGCACCTGGCTTTGAAACACATTGCGAACAATGGTCAGTTCCGAATCAATGATCTGAAACCGGGGTTCCAGGTTTTTTAAAACAGCTGTATCGGCATTGATCACCGCACCCCGGATGTCGCTTTCCATCCCCAGGATATTGGTCTCCAGGCTACGCAGGTCGTTTTGCACTTTTAGCTCCCGCAACAACCTTTTATTGCCCTGAATCAAACGGTTGATGTTATAGCCAGAAATCACCTGGAGAAAGACAACAACCAAAACCCCCAGCAAAAACAGCCATAATACCCAATATCTTAAATCCGGTTTCCGCATACTTATAGCTACCGAAAATACGAAATTCAGTTATGGCGGGAGCTGTGCTTTGTATTGATGATGTCTTTTTTGGCGAAGCGGAAGATGGCGTAGATAGAAAGAATCATGACAAGCAAACTAGGCAGTAAGACCAGGATTCTTTTTTGCGCAAACATTTCGGTAAAGAAATAATATTCTGCAACAATCAGAACAGTTAGAAAGAGTATGAAGACTAAAAATTTTTTCATAAGAAAAGCCGTTAGGGTATTTGGTTGGTTTGGTTCGGGAGAGTTGGCGGTTGATTTTTCATAGGAATGCTTGTTTGGTTACGGCCCCACTTTGTGTTGCAGCAAAACTACCTTTAACGGTTCAGGATATGGTATTTATCAGTTTTTACAAAAATAGCCTTCCCCTTTTTCACCGCATGGTCTGTTAGGCTAAACTTGAAAACCATTCGATGAAACGGAAACAAGCAGCGGTGAAATTAAAGAAGGTTCAACCGCCGGTTCAGGTTTGATTTGTGGGTGTCGGCCACCGGAATGCTGGTTTTACCAATGCTGATGGTACCTTCCTGTATGTAGTCGATTTTATTAATCGCCACAATGTAGCTTCTGTGCACACGAATAAATTTCGACGAAGGCAGTTTTTCTTCTATGGATTTCAGGGTGGCGTGCACCACATGAAATTTTTGCGGCGTATGCACCTTCACGTAATCCCCCATGGCCTCCAGAAAAAGAATATCGTCGATGCTGATCCGTTTGAGCACGCCGCTGTCTTTCACAAAAACAAAGCCCTGCTCCTCTACCTTTACTTCTTCTTTATTGCTTTCCAGCGCCTCAGCCGCCCGGTCAATGGCTTGCTTGAAACGGGGTAAGGCAATGGGTTTTACCAGGTAGTCCACAACATTCAACTCAAAGGCTTCTACGGCATAATCCGGCTTGGCGGTGGTAAAAATGATCAACGGTTTTTTATTGCCCATTTTTTTTATGAGCTCAAGACCGGTCATGCCGGGCATTTCGATATCGAGGAGCAAAAGGTCAACCGGGGCATTGTTTAACTGCTCGTTTGCTTCTACAGCATCGCTGCATTCCGCCACCAGTTCCAAAGAAGGAATTTGACTAACCAACTGTCGAAGGGCCATGCGGGCCATCTTATTATCATCTACTATTAAACACTTCATAGCTAAGGGGTAAACAAATATAATAAACCAATGGGTTGCTTCGCACAAAAATATGAAGCCAAACAAATCTGCTTCACAACCATGCCAAATTATTGCACACCTATTACGGGCAATGCTTTTTGCCGGATCAACTCATTAAAGGCCGGTACTTCTTTTTCCTTAATGGTTTTGAGTTTGTGTAGCTGCCCGTCAATTTGCGCCGCAATGTCGGCGTACACATCTTTTGCTTGCTTACTGGGCGCAAAGTTTCCGCTGTTGGCCACATCAAACACACCGGAAAGTTTGTCATTCAACCGTATGGGGTGGTTCAGCACGTCCTGTCCGCTTTTGGCTTTGGTTTGGTACAGGGTTTCTTCAATCGCCGTCATTTGCCGGTTGAGGCTATCGGCCGCAGCCTTTACCTCTTTGGGCACATCTTTTCCCTGCAGGCCGATAAACGAATTGATCTGGGTGCGCAGAGCCCTGATGTCCTTGATGGCTTTTTGTGTTTCGTTGAATTTGTCCTGCACCATTTTTAAAAAGGCAAACTGCTGCTCATACTCCGCTTGTGTGGTTTTATAATTTGGATCGGCTTTTATGAGAAAGGGCACTTCCACCGAATCCTGGCCCACCCTTACCCGGGCCACATAATTACCGGGCGCCGCCAGGATGCCGCCGGGCACTCCGTTCCACAAAATCATGCCTTCAATGCGTTCCGAAGGTGGATACAAAAGATTCCACACAAACTGGTTCATGCCTTTGGACACGTCCATTTTGGATGCGGCCTCTTTGGCATCGGTAGAAAATGTTTTCACCGGCTGGCGGTTCTTGTCCAGAATGGTAACCGAGGCCTTGGTGGAATCGGTCAACTCTTTTACATAGTACTGCAACACAACGCCGCGGGGCGGGTTGGCGCCTGCATTTTTGGGGGTTCCGAAGTTTTGTGCAAACGGACCAGCCGCCATCCGGTAGGCCGGGTTCACATCAAACACATGAAGGTTTTTAGCGGTGAGAGAAGGATTCATTTGCTGCAACACACTCAAATCATCAACCACCCAAAAGGCCCGGCCCTGGGTGGCAACAATCAAATCGTTTTCTTTGATGGCCAGGTCGGTAATGGGAACCACCGGCAGGTTTTGTTGAAAAGGCTTCCAGGTGGCGCCGTCATTAAAAGAAATATACATCCCGTATTCGGTTCCGGCATACAACAAGCCCGGACGTTTTGGATCGGCACGCAGGCATCGGGAAAAATGCCTTTTATCGATGCCCGTGGTGATCAGTTTCCACGACCGGCCGTAGTCTTCTGTCTTGTAGATATAAGGGGTAAAATCATCCAACTTGTAGCGGGTCCCCACAAAATAAGCAGCGCCTTTTTTAAAGGGATCGGCTTCCACGCAGTTCCACATCATCCACCTGGGAACACCCGCCGGTGTTACATTCTGCCAATTTTTTCCTCCGTCGCGGCTTACAGAAATCACGCCGTCATCGCTGCCGGTCCACAGCAAATCCTTTTCGTAAGGCGATTCGGCAGCAGTAAAAATGGTGCAGTAATATTCAACCGATGTATTGTCTTTGGTAATGGGGCCACCGCTGGACAGCTGCTTGGTTTTGTCATTGGTTGTCAGGTCTGGTGAGATTTGCTCCCAACTTTGGCCTTCGTTTTCTGTTGCAAACAAAACATTGCCTGCCGCATATAATTTTTTTGGATTGTGCGGCGAAAAGAAAATCGGAAAGTTCCATTGAAAGCGAAACTTCAGCACATCGGCGCCGGCGCCCATTGGGTTATCGGGCCACGGCGAAACGGCGCGGTTCTC
>JAEVYV010000187.1 GCA_023392575.1 Bacteroidota bacterium
GTGATGGGGCGATCCATCATCACCTTATTGGGAAAACCCGGACTGTTGGCCCATTCGCCGGCAGCGGTAAAATAGGTAATGGGCAACTGAAAAAGTCCGTTGTCTTTCCAATAGGCAAACGACTGTCCCTTGGCGCCGGAACCAATGACCAGATCAAAAGGCAGGGCCATCTTTTCTTCACCCTTAAAATAAACCACCTGGTACAAAGCACTGTCCCTTTTTTCCATGGCCACCGCCAGGGCCGGATGGTAGGCATAGGTGTTGCGGCCTTTCTTAAAGCTTCCTTTGATGTATTCCTCCCGGCCTGAGTGCGAGGTGTTGTAATGCGCCGTTTGAAGATGGCTTTTGTAAATATCCTTGTGGCAACCGGCGCAGGTTTGCGAACCGGCAAACTGCTGAAAGGAAACCGCTGTCACAAGAGCTGTTTGGGCTGTTTGTATTTGTTCGGCCGCCAACCGTTCGTTTTCCCGGTTGACGCACTTGATGAAAATCAAAAAGCAGGCGCCCAGCAGCCCTAGCACCGTTGCACACCGTTTGAAACCAAACATATTTTTCATAACAGCCTTAATTGGGATAGTAATTTAAACAAACTCCCGTACAGAAGGCGGGGTTAAAATTGCCGGGGCCATCCCCAAATAAGATTGCTTTCGTCATCTTTGCGCAAAAATTGAATCAAATGGAAGTGAAAGCCGTGATTTTTGACCTTGACGGTACCCTGATCGACAACAATTCGTACCACCTGCAATCGTGGATCAAGTACCTGAAAGACATGAACCGCGAAATCTCTGAAGAAGAATACAAAACCCATGTCAACGGCCGCACCAATAAAGATGTGATCGAGTACATTTACCAGCGCAAAATGGAAGATGCAGAGGCCATGGTATACGCCCATCAAAAAGAAGCCATCTACCGCGAACTGTACCAGCCCCACATCGAGCCGGTAGCCGGTCTTTTACCCCTGCTCCAGCAACTCAAAGACCAGAACATACCCATGGCCATTGCCACTTCCGGCATACAGGTCAATATTGATTTCATGTTCGCCAACATCCCCATGCGGGACTATTTTGACGTGATCGTGAACTCGGCGCACATAAAAAAAGGCAAGCCCGATCCGGAGATCTATTTTAAAACCGCTGAACTGTTAAACGTGGCTCCCGAAAACTGCCTGGTGTTTGAAGACGCCGTGGTGGGCATCAATTCGGCAAAGGCCGCCGGCATGAAAGTAATTGGCGTGTTAACCACGCACAGCGCCGACGAACTATCCGGCGCCGACGCCCTGATAAAGGATTATACCGACCTAACGGAAAGCAGTACCAGGTTTGCGGAGTTGGTCCGATCTTTATAAAAAAAGCCAATGGCCTCCTTCCCCTTCACATCGTTTCCTTACCTGGAAACAGAACGTTTGTCCCTGGGACCACTCCTGGAAACCGACGAAAAGGAAATCTTTCTTTTGCGTTCCGATGCATCGGTAAACGAGTTCCTGGACCGACCCCGGGCCAGTACGTTAAAGGAGGCAGGGGACTTTATTCAAAAAATACAAAAGGGCGTCCGCAACCACGAATCTTTGTTTTGGGCCATTCGCCTGAAAACAGAACCGGCGCTGATCGGGACGATCTGTTTGTGGAACCCCTCCCCCAAAGAGAAACGGGCCGAAATCGGCTATGAACTCTTGCCGCAACACCAGCGCCGGGGGTATATGCAGGAAGCACTGAACTGCGTAATCCGGTACGGGTTTGGCGCCGCACAACTCAAAACCATAGAAGCCTGGTTACGGGCAAAAAACCTGAAGTCCATTAAAATTCTGGAAAACAGTAATTTTAAACGAGATCTCCATGCCGAAGCCCGAATGTCGCCGGACGAGAAACAGCAGGGCATGATCGTTTATTCGCTGACCAATGGATCCCCAACAAACCCACCCCGCCATGAATAAAGTAATCTTATTTGGCAGCTCTGGAAACCTGGGCAAAAAAATTGCCGAAGCCCTCGTCCAGGCCGGGTATGACCTAACCGCCGTTGTTCGCAGCGAACAAAAAAGAAACGAATTAAAATCCCTTATCCCCAACTGCCTGATTGCCGATGCCACCAACCCGGCTTCTTTAAAAAATTGCTGCCATGGTGTTGACATTGTCATTTCCGCTTTGGGCAAATCGGTTTCTCCCAACGACAAAAGCAAGCCTTCTTTTGAAGAGGTGGATCTGCAAGCCAACTCCCATATTCTTGCTGAAGCCTTGAACAGCGGTGTAAAAAAATTTGTTTACGTTTCGGCATTCGGGTCGGAAAACCATCCGCACCTAAAGTATTTCGCGGCGCACTACCGCTTCGAAGAAAAGCTGAAGGCATCCGGCCTTGATTATGCCATCGTCAAACCACCGGCTCTTTTCAGCTCCTTTGTCGACCTGATGGTCCTGGCGCAAAAAGGGCAACTGGTCAACATGGGCAAGGGAGACAAACGCACCAATCCCATTTACGAAGGAGACCTGGCCCAAATTTGCGTGGAGGCCATCCGCCAGCCCAATGCCACCCTGGAAGCAGGTGGCCAGGAAATTTTAAGCCGGCGGGAGATCAATCAAATCATCCAGGATCTGGTTAACCCCCGCAAAAAAGTCAGAACCTTGCCCATCGGATTGATCAAAGCCATGCTGCCCCTGATCAAACTGGCGGACCGGAACCTGTACGACAAGCTCTCCTTCTTTGTCGAAGTCATGCAGCACGACACCATCGCTCCGGCCATTGGAAAGACCAGACTGGCAGATTACATACAGAGTAGAATGAAAAAAACGGCGGAACCTGTTAGGGTCTGATGCCTCAGTTCTCGTTGCCCTCCCAAAACCGGCACGTCAAACGAGGCCATAAACCTTCGGTGATGGCAGCGTAAGATTTATCAATTGCCGGAATAGCGCAAGCCATTGCCCGGGTTTGTTTGCTTTCCCAAATGGCAGGATCAATCGGGAATCTTTGTTCGGCTGGCCTTTTGCATTCCGCTTCCCTCTTTCAGGGCCAACCGGCGAAAACCGAAACCATTCATTGCCTCTATTTTTTTAATTTTATAGAACGGTTATTTTCTTACCATTCAAAAAGGTTCATGGAGTTTATCGATTATTATAAGATACTGGGCCTGAACAAAAACGCCAGCCAGGAAGATATCAAAAAAGCTTACCGCAAGCTGGCCCGCAAACACCATCCCGATTTAAACCCCAACGACAAGGAGGCCCATAAAAAATTTCAGCAGATCAATGAAGCCAACGAAGTG
>JAEVYV010000205.1 GCA_023392575.1 Bacteroidota bacterium
CCATAGCATGTAACACCGCATTGAACATTTCTGCTTGCTGAGAGTTAAAGGTTTGTTCCAGTTTACGCAAGTAGACCAGATGCCTTTTTTCTTCTTCCGTAATCTCTGGTGCGCTTTCCTTTTCAAAGGAAACTTTCGACTCAGGTGTCTGTGGTTGGGTAAGCAGTTTCTCTTTATCCCGGTTGTCCTGCTCTATAATTCCTGCAAGACCTTCGCCAATGCCAGGGATTTTTGTGAGAAACTGTGGATTGCGCCTGACAATGCCCTCCAGTGCCACTGACGCCAGTTCCCCAACATCAATATTTTTAAGCTTGAACTTATTCTCCTTGAGGTTCTTTATTTCCTCTTCCAACTTTTCAGCATACTCCTCGGTTTCTTCAAGTTCCTGCTTGGTCGCTTCCAGTTCTTCTTTTAACCGGCTCATTTCATATTCCCGGTCACGTGCTGCTAGTTTTTCCTGGATGATTCCCTCAATCTCACCCAGCCCATTTAGCGATTTAGTGTTACCAATATTTTTCTGCACCATAAAGCAGTATTGATCGTTCCTTGGAGAAAGATTGGAGTTATAAATCAGAATACGGACTTTTTCGGTGTCTTCATTCATGTAAAACTCATAGGTGTCAAACTCCTGTGGATCTTCTGTTTTGGACACCACTTTGAGATTGTCCACAAAAATCTCGAACGGCTTTGCTTGCCCTTTTGCCGCTTGCGCTTCTAAAAAGTGCTTCAGCTTATCTATTTTAAGTTGGTCGTAGGTATCATTTGTTACCGGCATGGTCGTCAGCGTTTATTGGTATAGCTTGTATAAATCGAGTGTTCGTTGGCGAAAGCGATAGGTTCGTGATTTTGATTCTTCCTCTGTGTTCATATTGCAGTTCATTGGCTCCATACTCATTGAGGTCAAAAAGACCAACATCGCTTTCTATTCTTATCGTGGCTATGGGATCAATCAAGAGAAATATTTGGTTATAGGCCGTTAGCTCCCGTGATTCGTTTACTTTAAGCAGCACATGACGAAAACGAAGCAGGTATTTCTTTCCATAGCCCATTTCCTGCATTCGTCGGCCTATGTAATCCAGTGCTAAGTCTGAGGTCATTGTTCGTCCAGATTTTCAAACCACACAAAAATGTTTAGCCCATAACTGATGTCCTTATCGTAGTAAACACCCCAGCTATCCTTATAATATGCTTCTAAAATGGGCGAAGCCGTGGTGATGCTTATTTCGGGAGCAACTCTGTTTCTTCCTTTCAGCCATTCTCCTTGCAGGTCACCGGCGAAAGAGAAATCGCCATAGTTGATGTTATTGTCTGCTCTCCAGGCTTCGCATTGATAAAAAATGTCGGTTGCATCCGGACTTTGTAGGGATAACACGCCAGCCCTTTCATTTCTTACGATAGTAAAGAGTGGGTCATAGTCCAACAGCCTGGGCGCTGGTGGAGGAGGTGGAGGTGGCGGCGGTGGCGGTGGTGCAGCCGAACATTCACCCACACCGGAGGCAAAGAAGGAATGCTGGGTGTCGGTAGTAAGGGTTAATAAATCTCCATTGGCTATAGCAGTTGGCTTATAGTTTCGGTTATTGCTTCCATACTGGCTCCAGGTGGCAAGGGATGTATTATTGACTTCTGTGGACATTTTTTGAGCAATGGTAGCCGGTGTATCTCCATCAACAGCAATGACCGTGACCACATGAGAGTACACCCCGCAACTGTATTGAAACGTTGGGTTTACTGCTGCTCCAATTCGGAATACCTGCGTTCTAATGTTATTGGCAATGGTATCGCTCACCGGATCAATGGTGGCTTTTCCAGGATTGGGACAGCCGCTTAACTGAGGTGCAGGGGCTGGAGCAGGTTGTGGTTCTGGCACTGGTGCCGGCGCAGGTGCAGGTGCAGGCATCGGCTGCGGAATATCCGTGAACAAAAAGGCGCTTACTTCCACGGCAATAACCTTTATAGGTTTTCCCTGTAAGGGAATTTGGAAATACCTAATCTCACCCTTACGACTGACTTGTTCACTGTGTAAAATCACTCTTTGCTGTTGCATTAGTCTTTGGTTTCAACGTCCAGGTAAATGGATACTCGGTAAGGCACAAACTGAAGCCTTGCGTCCGGTGTGTCCTTGTACTCAACTTTGACTTTGAAGTTTCCAGGCGCAATGCCACCCAAGTTGTAAAAGCGGTCATTAGGGGACACGTTCAGTCCTGTCATCAAAAGCTTGGTTTCGTAGCCTTCAGGAAAAAGTTCTTCGCTGTTTATTTCTACCTTGCCGGAGCCACGGTAGTACATTAGATCGTCACGGTCCGAGGCGAACAAGATGCCATGCACCTTTGTGACGGTTTTATCCAGTTCAAAGGTTTTGGTATGAATGGCATTTCCTGCACTTACTTCTATATCGTACCGCTTTTTAATTCTTTTAGCCATAATCATTTTTTTAAGCCGTGTTCCCTCCGGCGATCTTATAAACCGCTATAAGGCTTTTCACGTTCTTTTCATTTTGCCCATAACCTGCTCCCGGCAGCGAAGCCCACTCTTTTTTGCATTTGGCAATGGCCTGTGCAAACCTGCCTGCCATGACGTCCTCTAAGGCTTTTCTTCTTCGGATCAGTTCAATGGCTGCCTTATCCTGGCTAAGAGGGCTGAAGTCTGGGAGTTTCAGCTTGGCTTGAATTTCATTCCATGTTTTGCTCAGGATCTGGTAAGCTCCGGCAGCCGTGCTGGTGATACCCCATTTAGTGACTTTGGTATCAGGATGTTTCGATAGGTCATTGAAAAAACCGCCACCGTATAGCTTTCGGTAGCCATCTTTACCAAACGTGCCTTCCGAATACTGAATCATGATCAGAAAGGCCTTTAGGTTTTTGTATGCTCTTGAATTGGTGTCCATGCTAATTTTCTGTTTCAGCAGGAAGTATAGTGGCGGTGCAAGAAGACCAGCCACTATAGCTCCCCACTGATAGTTAGAAAGTTTCATTTCATTGCCTGCTACTATGGCGTAGTGATCGTTCCATGCAACCCTGCATAGATGTACGTGTTGGCAGGGATGCCATCCATTGAACCCAGCTCAATGGTCATCTCGATTAAAATATCGTCGTGAATCAACCGGGGGTTAGCCAGCTTATAGTAACCTACCGGCACATTCTTGTTGCCAGTGGTCTTGAATACCACATTGCTGGTTTCCGGTACGATTTGTTTTTTGTTGCTGCGGAGCGAAAATTCGCCGTTAGCAATGGTGTTGAAGTTTTCCAGCCCTTTAAATTCCGTGGCAATGATCTTGTCTTTTGAACCATCGGCGGAAGTACCCGCAAGCAGAAAGATGCCACTCACCAGAAATGCCTGGTTCTTGGGTAGCTTGGCATTGGATACGTTACGCAGCCCCACTTCCTTATCATCCTGGGTTTCAAAAAGCTTAATGGTTTTGGACCCTACTGGTTTGATGGAGTAGATAGTGGAGTCCGCGAGGCGCAGCTCTCCTTTAACCAATCCTTCTTTGATGTGTGGGGGCAGTTCGCCAAAGAATTTTTCCATTTCGGCGCGGGAGCCTTTGGAAGGCGGTGTGGTGAACATTTTGTTTACTGTCTTTGCCCGCTGGATCGGGTTCATTCTGCGCAGTGCGCCGAGCAGTTCTGCGTCGTCTGCTCCATCCAGGCCAAGCAGTGCGCCTTGGTTGTTGTATTCTTCGATGCCTTCAAGTAAGCCTAACATAGTGTTGGGATTTTATTTGGTTATGTAATGATTGATTGGTTTTAGAATAAGCGGTCGTCCATACTCACATCGCCCATGTCCATTTCTACTTCTCCGAAATCTGGTTCCGGTAAACTGCCCTGGAATTGCATGGCACTGTCGGTGAGCTGGTCTTCAATGGCATCCAGCGCAGCCAGATCATTGTTGGGATATGAGAAGTATTGCAGCTCGCCAAAGCCGCCGCTTGTCGTGCCAGCGGAAGGCTGCTTTTTTAGCTTATTCAGGTAAAGCCTTTCTGCAAAGCCTTGTTTAAACGCCTGTACTCTTTCTTTAACACCGTCCAGCCCTTCCAATCCACTGACAGTTGTATTGTTTTGAAAACCGTTAGCGGCCATAATGCCCAGGCCCAGAAGCTGCGTGAGTTTGTTTCCTGAATAGTGGCCGACACCGGTGGTAACGATGCCGACTAAAAGGGAGGGCTTGCCAATGGCCGCTCCAATGAGGCCGCCACCGAGTACGCCAACCAAGATTCCTTTTCCGGTTTCAAGCATCGTGTTTTTTACATTGCCTTGGGTGTCGAGTTCAGAGGCGAAGCCTTGCATGAAGTTTTTCCGCTTGGCCTTTTTTGCATATTGTTTTTTGCGCGTTTTTGCCATGATTAAAGTGTTTGATGTTTAAATAGGTTACAGAAGTGCAACTGCTGTTTTCTTAGACGATTTGGATTTTTTTTGTTTCGGTTTTCGCTTGTGGTGTTTTCTTTTCTTAGGAATACCTGACAGCCCTTGTGGTGAAGACCTGTTCTGGGTAGGCTTTGGTTTCATGACGGCAAAGCCAATGGCAATCAGGCTAATGCCACCTACTCCGATAGCTACTGGCTTTAACCAGCTTTTATTCTTGTCCCAAAACGTTTCCTTTGTTGGTTCAGGCGTATTTCCAGTATCGGTTGTTGTGGGTACAGTTGTTTGCACAGTGGTTGTCGTGGGAACGAGAGTGTTGTCTGTTTGCTCCACAAATGTTTCGGCGTTTTCATTTGAAGGCATATAAGGGTTCGTAGCGGTTGAATAACTACTTTCCGTTTTTACCAGTGAATTGCTAGCAGAACTATTCTCATTCGTTTTAAATGCCTCTTCTACGGAAGGAGTGGTAGTTGGGTTGGATGAAGGAGCAGGAGTTTCAACCAAACTAGGAACAGGCGTTGTACCGGGTACCGGAGCATTATTTTCTGCCGCTTCATTGGTTTTTTCATCAAAATTTTCGGAGCCTTTTGTTTTCTTAGGAAAGATGTCACCGATCTGTTTTAAGGCAGCTACGATTCCTGCAAGCACACCCATTGCTGCCCCCACCGAAGCAAGTGTCACCGGTTCTCCCAACTGTCCAAGACCCTCAAAGCCTTCCACGTTCTCCGAATAATAAACCTCCGGCCCTAATAGCTGGGGAAGTGGTGTGTAAACACTCATGTATTCAATTCCAGCGAGCGATATTCCATCAAGTCCGGCTACTGCCTTGTTCTTATTTCCTTTACCGCCTAAAATGGCTTTTTTCAAATTCTTCTCATTACCGCCTGCACCGTAAAAAATCTTTTCGAGTTTTTGTCGGGTGGCTATGAGTCGCTGAAACTTCGACGGATCAATTCCTTTTTGAGCTGCCTGCTCCGGCGTTAAATAGCTCCACCGAAGTCTTGCCGCCACGTTTTTTACGTTCAGCTTCATGGCCGCCAACACCCCGTTTCGAAGCAGTACGGTTGCCGGATTGATCTTGTTTACTTTATTGAGCACCTTTTTGAAAAAGCCTTTCTTTTTTGGCTTTGGTTGCCCTGGGTTTGTAGCGGCGGGTTTAGCCGCTTTTTTTGCTTTGAGTTTGGACAGAAGTGAGGTTTTCTTTTTTTGCAGCAGGTAGCGCTTTAGTGGCAGCTTTTGCTTTGGCTTTTTTCTTGCCAAAGAGCTGACCTAAATCGCCCATATCATCTCCATCAAATCCATTTAAATATTGCAGATCCATAGGATAGTCTTTTTTCTCTGAGTAGGGTACTTCGTAATTGAATTTGTCGGTTACACAGTCAATGGGAATCTCTTTTCCCGAAAGCACGACGACGGGGTAGATATGCTGAAAGTAATCCCGGTGGTATTTGGTGATCCTTAGGATATGTGGAATGTTGCAGTTAGTCAGGATACTGGATATAAACACCGAGTAACAATCGCAATCCACCCCTTTGTGCCGGTCGTGCCAGGTTCTCGCTGGACTTCTTATCTGTTCATAGCCTTCCTGGTCTTTTTTGTAGGCAATGTGCCCATAGACGAAGTGCCAGATGTTCGAGCAGGTCTCATAGGTAGTTGTTCCTTTTAAGCGTTGAGCAATCTTTTGGGTGTGGTCAAGCGTTTCGCCTACCATTTTTGGAATGAAGGCAACAGTATGCGTAACATCAGCGTTTTTGCGGATGGTTTTGTTAGTCCCTTCCGCTTTAGGAAAGAGATGGGTGTAGTGTTCACCACTTTGGATGTTACGTTTCTTAGCTGCTTCCATTGGGTACGGATTATTTCTTTAGTTGAACTTCTTGTTTGTTTTCGTATGGCAACTTGATGATGCCTAAATTGATGGTGGTAAGGGTTCGTATCGCTAGTGTGGCGCTATCTCCGCCGATGAGTGTTTTAACCAAAGTGAAAACCGTAGAAAAAACATTCGTCATTGGTATTTGAACCAGAATCTTATCAATCATAGCCTCACCATAAGCTGGAATCTTGATTTCTTTGTCAATTGCTTCTGAGCTTCCGATTACTGTCTCTTTGTAGAGAAGTTTAACAAAGGGAAACTTGATCGAAAAGCTTCCCTTTGTAGGGTTTTTCAATAGGATATCTAAACGGATGGTAAGCCCATCCCAACTGAGCTGGTGGATGGAGGCCTTGGGCACTACTTCCAATTCAGCCTGTGCTTTTTTCAGGTTTTTTACATAGGTCCATCCTGCAACGGCTCCAATGCCAATAACAGAAGTGGTTAATATTTTGGTAGCGATGCTCATTTTGCAGCATTTCTTTTTCTTTCGATATAGTCAGCGGTCACTTTAAAACCAAGCCAGATGGCACCTCCAATGACTGCTTTTACAGCGTAGTCCAAAAGTCCTGCAAAATCAAGGTTGGCAAGTAAGATGCAGCCGGTTAGAAATACATTGCTGCCGGTGTTATCAGAAGTTTTGTTGTCCATAGGTTAGGCGGCCTTTTTTAGTTCTATGATTTGTGGAAGTCCGATGGCGTTTACAATCGCTACCACTTCGTCAATGGTGAAATACTTTACTTTCTTTTTGCCGATTTGCGGAACCAGTTTATCAATCCATCTACGTACAGTTCTGGGATGTACATCATAGATCTCACCCAGGTGTTGCAGTTGATAGGGTTTGATAATGAGGTTCCCTTCAGCATTGAAATAATTTCTCTTTACTAGTTTCATAACTGTTAATTACACAATTGCTGAATGGCTGTCACCTGAAAGAGGTTAAGCAAACCCAGTGTTCCTTTTTCGATAAAGTACTGCCTCCAGTACTGGTAGTTTTGAATGGATGGTTCATCGCTGAATTCTAAAACTGCTTCGGCAAGAGCTTTGATTTCCTGTTTGTAGTTTGGCAGTGATTCACGAATGGCTTTGATTTCATAGAGCCATTTTCTGGTGCCTACAAAACCACTTGGGTTGTCTTTGTCAAACCAAACGGAAGGAAGTGGAATATACCGACCATTAACTGCATTGATGTAGTGGCGAGCCAACAACACTCTTTGACAAAAAGAAAGAAATGCTTTACGTGGACTTTTGGCAAGCGTTAAGTATTCGTGGATTCTTGCTTTGGCGGCTTCAATTTCTTTGGTAGAGAAAATGGTCATGCTCCAAAGAGAGTTGTAAGCAAAGTTCCAGGCGCTATCTACGAGTTGCTGTACTTCTGCGTTTGAGTTCAGGTATCCTTTTACTACTCGAAGTGAAGGCCTGGATATTGTTTCTGCTTTCATAGTGTTGCTTCTCATTATTATTAGTTTTTGTTTGATTAATAACCGATGACAAGACAAACATACTATGCGCTACAAGGTGCACTTTCCACTTTGTGCAAGTTTTTAAACGTTATTAAAAGAAGTTGCAAGTTTTTGTAAGTTTCTGCATGTAAAGTCCTCTAATGTCACATGAATGTTTCCCGTGAAATACAGTATTGGTAAGGCTTTGATAGAAATAAAAAAAACCATCTCAATGATGGCTTAGTAAAATTTCAACAAGATGGTTTAGTATAATTTTTATTCTTCGGCCTTGCCGGGTAATCCAAGTTTTTCAAAAATAATTTTAACCTGTAACGCTGTATATAATCTACCAATTTTCTCTCCCACAAATACATTATGTGGTGTGATCCAATTTTTCATCGTCCGGTTACTCACGCCATAAAGGCAAGATAGTTCTGTAAGACTATATGGTTTAATTTCTACCACGTTATTCGTAGTGCTCATTTTCAAGGTCAGTTTTATTATTTACAATAGTTTTCAATTAATATTCTCCGTAAAAGTCAAGGTAATCATCAATAGGAATAGCTAAAATGGCAGCCATTTCATTGATGCCTATTTCATAATCATTGATGTACTTTTTAATTAGCCTTCTAAGCAATGAAGGATGCTCGATTGGTACATCTAACTCCATTGGTTCCCGCCTTCTTATTTTTTGTTGGTTAAACTGTTGAATCAAATACCTTTTTTGATTGGGGGTGAGAAACCCAAGATCATCTGCCCGATAAAGAAGTGAGATCATAGATACCTTCCATTTTCTTTTTAATTCGCCAAGTAATGATAAGGTAACGCCACCATCAAAGTCCATTCTAATTGCTTCCGCTGGCATCAAAAAAGCTGCGGCAAACTCATTTGCTTCTCTAGAAATATCTCTTTCAGGCGATACGACAGTGAATGTGTGCATTACCAACTGTCCAAGTTCATAGGCTAATGAATACCGAAGCCGGTCGCCTAATAGGTTTTTGTTTAAAAAGATGATAGGGTATTTATCATCGGTTAGCATACTTCTACTGTCCACTCGTTCTGTTTCAAAATCGAAAGAGCAGATAATGATACCCTGGCTTTCCAAGATATTTATCAGGTTTTCAATTGTCTCACACTCTAAGTGCCATTGTTTTCTGACCAAATCTGCAATCATCGCAGGTTTCCTGTCTTCAGTTACCGCTAGGACCGGTAATTGAGGCCTTACCTTGTCCAAGGCTCTTGTGACAAATTGGACATGCCTTCTGATGATATTCATTTTAGCTTCTATGGGAGTAAGAAGTCTCACTGGAACCTGCTGCCGCTTGCGATAGGCTAAATTGGCAGGCATACTGATACCTTCCTGGGTAAAGAACTGTGGCGGAAAACAAGTTGCCTCAGAAATAGCTAGTAAAGTTTCTTTATGGATATTAGTATCTCCATTTTCCAGCCTGGATACATTGGCTTTGTGCAAATTCAATTTTTCAGCGAGTTCTTGTTGGGAAAGCCCCCTTGCTTCCCTGGCCAGAACAATCATATTTGGGTTTATATCGGAATTCATATCATTTTGGTTTGGTTAATTGCTAACGAATTTAGTAATCTTAATTTGTAAATTCATAGTTTTTGTTGCGATAACTTTTCCACAAATAAAGTAAGACTTTGAAAATCAAAGCTATATAATGCTAAAATTGTTAGTAATTTGATTTTTTTGAACGTCAAATTATTGCGGAGCAATTAGGGAATATTAGAATAGAGCAAACATTTGTACTGGATTGTCTGCAAAAGTTTGCGGAGTGATTGAGGAGCAATAGGGAAATCTGCTTTTACTTTATCAAATACCTACCATGTTACTTCTTCTTTCTAATAAAAGGGTATCCCGCCATACACCATTTTGTTGTGCAATCTTTTCACGATACCCTATTTCCCTAAACCCAAACTCCTTTTGTAAGCCGATACTGGCTTTATTTTCAGGGAAAGTGCTGGAATACAGACTCCAGACGCCATTTTCTTCACTACTTGAAATTAGGGTTTGCATCAATAAATTTCCTATGCCTTTGCCGCCAAACACCGGGTCAACATAGATACTTAATTCACAAACGCCTTTATAGCACTCCCTTTTTGATGTCGGGGAAAGTGCGGTCCAGGCAACTACTTTATTATTGGTAATGGCAACAAAACGACTATGCGGCAAATGTCCTTGATTCCACATGTCCCAGGAAGAAGGAGCCGAAGTTTGGAAGGTAGCATTGCCAGTGGCGATGCCTTTTTCATAAATGTCTTTAATTGCATCCCAATCTTCAGGTTGCATAGCCTTTATCTCTAGGGTAAAATCTATTTCTTTCAATGGCTAACGGTAATTTAATGTTCAAAATTAGAAGGATTAATTTTATTATCGTAATATTGCAATTAATGGGTATCACGAAATCAGAAATCTATACAGAAAAGCAAAACAAGATGGCGATTATGCTCAAAGCACTAGCCCATCCGGCACGAATTGCCATCATAGAATACCTGATCAATTCGAAATCCTGCATTTGTGGTGATTTGGTGGAGGAATTGGGGTTAGCCCAGGCGACTATTTCCCAACACTTAAAGGAATTGAAAACAGCCGGTATTATTAAGGGAACTGTTGACGGTGCCAGCGTTTGCTATTGTATTGACGAAAAGGTTTGGAAACAATACAAAGATCAAATGGATAAGTTCTTTGTGTCTTTTGAGCTGAAGAACAATTGTTGTTGATTTTTTTTGAACGCAAGTATCGCAATATTGCAATAAGACAATTGTAAAAATAAAAACGATGAAACTATCACAAGTAAAAATGCATTTGACTACGCTGCAAGGCGTAAACTTCGAATTACCAGATGGCACTCTGGTACCAGAGCACTTTCATGTAACAGAAGTTGGTGTAGTAACCAAGCACTTTATTGATTGCGGTGGAAATGTAAGAACCGAGAAGAAAGCCAATTTTCAGCTCTGGGATGCCAATGATTTTGAGCACCGTTTAAAGCCTCAAAAGTTAACCAACATCATTTCGCTATCAGAGCGCATTTTGGGTATGGAAGACCTGGAAGTGGAAGTAGAGTACCAGGGTGATACTATTGGCAAATATGACCTGGACTTTAATGGTGAAAACTTTGTTTTAACGGCCAAACAAACGGCCTGCCTTGCCCAGGATAAATGCGGCATTCCTGCGCACCAATTGAAAGAAACGCAATTAAAAGCAGCTACATCCTGTACACCAGGTGGCGGTTGTTGCTAACTCTTGCTTTATGGACCAGACGCAAAATTTTGTAGCACTTTGGAAAGAAGGAAGAACACGGTTCTCGAACCTACTTTCTGCTTTTTCAGAAACCGACCTAAAAAAGAAACTAGGAGATGCGCCTAATTCTGCTGGTTTTCTCATCCGTCATATAGCTGATGTAGAACTTTTGTTTGCAAAAAACGTGTTTGGAGTAGCAGACGTGCAAGTTCATGCCAAAACAGTAATAGCCAAAAAAGATACTGGAGAGTGGTCAAACCTTCAGGAATTACTTCAATATCAGCAAATGGCCTTAGAAACCTTGCAAAAAGCCATAGAAGCACAAACAGATAGTTCCTGGGAACAGCTAGTGACTACAAAAGAGTTTGGAACAAAAACAAAGGCAGAAGCCCTGGGACGAATTACCACGCATACCGCTTATCATGCAGGCCAATTAGCCATAATAGTGAAATACGGTAGATGGGACTAGTCAAACTTTATAGCTAATAATTAAAAAATAGAATAATGGAAACAGATTCTATAACTATAACAAAGGAAGAAAAGCAGGACTTTGAAAAATGGTTGGCAAAGTCAGTCAAAACAGATCAAAATGCACAAGTAGATCCATTGACTTTGATCCTTTACAAGCTTGCTTCTTTGGAGGAAAAGATTAACAGGATTGAATACCAGACCAAGACACATTGGGTCAACTAAAGTCGAGGAATTTCTGTGTCTTTAAAACCTACTTTTTTTATCGGTAGGGAATTCATAATTCCTTATCCATAGTTTTTAATCTGCATCTTAAAAATAGAACAACAGTATGTCAGCAAACAATTGTGCTCCGGCAAACGAACGTAAGAAGTTGAGTTTCTTAGACCGGTATTTAACCCTATGGATTTTCCTTGCTATGGCTGTAGGTGTAGCCATTGGCTATTTCTTCCCTTCTTCTTCAACATTTATCAACTCCTTTTCTTCTGGTACTACAAACATTCCATTGGCGGTAGGTTTGATTCTAATGATGTATCCACCCTTTGCCAAAGTCCGGTATGAAAAACTGAAAGAAGTATTTCGAAATACGAAAGTATTGGGCGTGTCTTTATTCCTGAACTGGGTAATCGGTCCTATACTGATGTTCATACTGGCAATTGTGTTTTTGCATGGTTATCCTGAATACATGGTGGGACTTATTCTTATTGGCCTGGCCCGATGTATTGCAATGGTAATCGTGTGGAATGAACTAGCAGAAGGCAGCCGGGAATATGCAGCCGGTTTGGTAGCCCTGAACAGCATTTTCCAGGTATTGCTTTATAGTGTTTATGCCTATGTGTTTATTACACTGTTGCCGCCATTATTTGGCATTACAGGCTCCGTGGTTAATATCACTATCGGACAGATTGCAGAAAGTGTAGCTATTTACTTGGGTATTCCTTTTGCAGCCGGTGTACTGACACGATTGCTTCTTCGCAAAGCAATGGGTGAAGAATGGTATCAGAATAGGTTCATCCCTTTTATTTCTCCTATAACCTTAATTGCTTTATTATTTACCATCGTTATCATGTTTAGCCTCAAAGGTGAACTGATTGTGCAGATACCATTTGATGTGGTGCGGATCGCCATTCCTTTAGTAATCTACTTTGCCATTATGTTTATCGTGAGCTTTTTTATCGGCAAAAAGATGGGAGCAGATTATTCCACCAATGCCTCAATAGCCTTTACAGCGGCAGGTAACAATTTTGAATTAGCTATTGCGGTAGCAATTGGCGTCTTTGGCATCAACAGCGGGCAGGCATTTGCCGGAGTGATTGGTCCTTTGGTAGAAGTACCGGCGCTCATAGCCTTAGTCAATGTATCTTTTTGGTTCAGAAGGAAATATTATACAAATAAAACTCCAGTTTATGAAAACTCATAAAACCTATATCAGTTATGTTATTCAGACAAATGGCCAACATGAACATTATTCTGAAGTTGTGAATTTACCGACTCCAAGAGTGGCAGTATACACAGACAACACTTCACAGGAAGTGCTAAAGTGGAGTTTAGAAAAGCAAAAGACATTGCCTCAAACCGATAAACTGGTTGTTCTTAACTATTTCAATATTTCAAACGTAAACTAAAACATATCATGAGAATTGCACTCTTTAGCGACATACATGCAAACCTTCCCGCATTGGAAGCGTGTTTTAAAAGCATGGAAGAACAAAAACCAGATGCCATTTATTGTTTGGGCGATTTGGTAGGATATAATATTTGGCCAAATGAAGTAATCAATGAAATAAGAAAAAGAGGCATTCCGACCATTGCAGGTAACTATGATCAGGGTATTGGACTAATGAGTGATGAATGTGGCTGTGCATACAAAACAGAGCCAGAGAAAGACATGGGTAAAATTTCTATTTCATACACAAACTCAATTGTAAAGCCAGACGAAAGGAAGTACTTAAGAACCTTGCCAGCACATATCAAAGTAGAGTTTCAATTGAACAATGACAAATTCAACCTTCTTTTAGTACATGGTAGCCCCAGGAAAATAAACGAATACCTTTTTGAAGACAGAGAAGAAAAGAGCTTGTTGAGAATTATGGAGCAAGCCGATGCAGATGTGATGTGTTTTGGCCATACCCATAAACCTTACCATCGGGTACTTCCGACAGAACCCGAAGAAAGCCCTCATTTCCGTCATGCCATCAATATTGGCTCAGTAGGAAAACCCAAAGACGAAACTCCAAAAGGTTGTTATGTAATTCTAACGATCAATCAGGATAGCTCTATTGCTAATAAGGATGCTGTTCAGGTGGAATTCATTCGCTTTGAATATGATGTTGAAAAGGCAGCCAAAGCCGTAGAAGACAGCCCTCTGCCAAATGAGTATACTGATATGCTGAGAAAGGGATATTAATAAACCAAAAACCATAAACCATGCAGATGCCAACTGATTATAAATATTCTAAAGAACACACCTGGCTGAAACTTTTGGATGGAACAGAAGCTTTGGTAGGTATTACTGAATTTGCACAATCTGAATTAGGAGAGATTGTGTATGTTGATTTACCTGCCGTTGGGAAACAATTCAAACAAGATGAAGTGTTTGGATCTGTTGAAGCCGTGAAAACAACGTCGGATTTGTTTATGCCGGTAAGTGGGGAAATTATTGAGGTAAATACAGCTTTAAAAGATAACGCATCTTTGGTTAATTCAGCATCATTTACCGATGGTTGGATGATTAAAATTAAACTGTTTGACGGTTCTAAAACAGATGCGTTATTAGATGCGAAGGCATATCAAAGTCTAGTAAAATAATCAGCTTTAGTATCCTAAATATGAGAGAGTCTCAGAATAATTAAAAATAGTCTTTGGAGGCCTAGATTATTACGGTGACATAGGCATTATTACCTGAAGTTCACATCCATTACCCAAACTCGATCTAATTTGTACATCGCCGTTGAACATTTTTACCCGGCTAATTATATTGGTAATACCGGCTCCCGTTCTTTTAGCGGAAGCATTGAATCCTACTCCATCATCTTTAATGGATAGTTCAACCGTTTTATCTTTTTGCTCTATAGTCATTTCAACGATATTTGCATTGGCGTGTTTTAAAACGTTGCTTAATTGTTCTTGTGCAATTCTATAGAGGGCCAGACTTTGATCAATATTTAATGAAGAGTGAAAATTGACAGGTTTAAAGTTTACCTGCAGCCCATTTGCATCGGAAATCATTTCTGCTAAAGCAGAAAGAGAATCAATTAACGACCCGGTTCTCAGTGTTGGAGCAGATAAATGGTGAGAAAGGCTTCTAATTTCATTAATGCTCAAGATAATTAGGTCCATACTCTTCGCTACGAAACTTTCTGTAGCTTCTTTATTTGAAAGCGCTACTTCCAAATAGAGTTTTGTAGTGGTTAATAGCTGATTTACATTATCGTGCAGTTCACGTCCAATCAACTCACGCTCTCTTTCCTGGGCAGTAACTACCTGTTTCGCTATTTGTTGTTGGTAGTGCTTTTGCCTTTTTACATACAAATACACAAATAGGGAAAACAGGACAATCAGTAAACTAATGATGATTGTTGAAATTCGGTTATGTTTCAGTCGTACAAAATAGTCATGAAGTATATCTTGTTCTGCAGTTCCAACTGTAGCAATCACTGGAAAGTTTTTCAACTGGCGATACGAAAACCATGTAGGTATGCCACGGATCGCATCCCTGGCATAATAAAAACTGTCCTGGGCCTTTCGCAAGTGCTGAAAAAGTGGGCTTTTGCTGATATTTTCACCGCTACTTTCAATGTCTCCAGTTCGGCGGGCATACGTTGTGCCGTCAGGTGCTATAAGCGAAATAATATCATGCGGGCGAAGGTTTGCCTGTGCATAAAACGAAGTAAAGGTCGAAGGTTCCAGTTGTACGGCCACCACTCCTGCAAATTTCCCATTTTGAGTAACTCGCCGGCTAATGACGATGACCG
This sequence comes from Bacteroidota bacterium, assembly GCA_023392575.1. Taxonomy (GTDB): domain Bacteria; phylum Bacteroidota; class Bacteroidia; order Chitinophagales; family Chitinophagaceae; genus Flavisolibacter. Next base: position 15,366 of record JAEVYV010000205.1, read on the forward strand.
GTTTACCAATCGATCTTGAAACAATCGGCTTATTGACATAAACTATATCTGTGTCATGCGCCTTGTGAAAACGAAAGAAATCGCGGTCACGTACATTTATTTCAACTGGAGTATTGAAATGAAGATTTAATTTAGTAATTAGTCCGTTTGTATCAATGATTGCTGCGCCCTTTATAAAGTCTTTGTTAACTGCATTCTCGTACAAGAGCTTTCCAATGTCTGTATTGTTGCCAGTGCGTAAGTATTCCGTTTTAAGTAATACTAATATAGCGTCAGCTATGTGAATGGTGCGAATGGCAGACTGCTCAAGAGCGATAGCAAGATTACTGTTTCGCTGGATGGCAGATTGTATGGTTTCTTGTTTATCTTGCGATTGTCTCTTCATGAAATTTAACCAAACCAAAATAATAAGAAAAATAGTTGCTACAGGCAGGGCAACGGACTTTTTCAACCTTTCTAAATTGAGTCGCTTCATAATTCTTTAATCACCTTATTAATAATTTAAAAATCGGTTTCTTTTTTTTCAGCAGTATGACATAGTTCTACCATCCAGGTAAAAAATTCAATCCAAACGATGCGTTCCGGAATCCACCGTTCTGCCATGGAATTGCGTAATAGGGTTCCAGTATGATATAACCAAACAGGTTTATTCGAAGTGATATACCGCTGCTGGCTATTACTTTTGATCTTTTACTTATTGTCCCTGTCCAACCCCATGCAGTACCGGCATCGGTAAATATCGAAAGCTCAGTAAACAATGTTCTTGATTTGATGGCAGACAATCTTTCGGGACCGGTAAAAGGAAAACGAATTTCAGCGTTGGCTATATAGGTTTTACTTCCCATGAGTTCAGTGATGGAAAGTGAATTTTTGGTTGTCCAATTGAAATCATTCCCGTTATAGCCTCTTATCAGCCAGGGATATCCGATGTATTGCGGCGGCAGGTTACCATTCCGTACATCTTTTCCAAATTGTCCGTAAAACATATTCCTGGTGGCCAGCGAAAAAGGAGATAAACGGAAATATCGCCGGTAATCAATGAGCAATTGCTGTGCATTGATCCTACCGAAGTATTTTCCGGCTTCAACACGGAACCGATGACCGGTTAAAGGAGAAGTTAGTCCAAACTGCGAATTATCGCCTACCCAGGCCGCATACAAATTACCGGTACTGAAGCCATTGCCTGCAGGCAGATCTTTTTTATGTTTATATCCCACGGGGAAGCCCAGGCTGTCATAATATTCTGTAAACCTTTCATGATTTCTATAATAAAAGGAATAAGAACCACCCAGTTCAACCCTGCGGGTCTGTGATAATGGATAGGCCATAAGCACAGAAATCTGATCCTCAAAAGTTCTCAAAATATCCGTGTTATAAGTCAGCAGTTCGGTCTTTCCGGCTTCTGTGTTCACAGAATCGAATCCCATCCATTGATAGCCGGAATAATAGGGAATATGGGAATAACCAACGCCCCAATTCATTCTTTTCTTTTGATTGTAATACACAAATTGTCCAGCCACGTCGATCAACTGGCCATTGAGCGACAAGGCACTAAATAATTGGTGATGGCCCAGCATATCACTGAACATGCCATTTACTCCACCCGCAAGCCCGGTACCATACCTGTTGGTATTCACACCTGCCCCGGTATTACTGAGATAGTCCAGCTGAAGGCGCGGACGGTAGGCCCTCGCTTTCACCGAGCTGTCTGGAATTGGTTCGTAACTACTGGTCAGCAGGTGTTGAACAATGCTGCCGGTCCGGCCGGCAGGCGGTAACTGGGCTGCAGCAGAATTCTTTTCCTCCCTATCCACGGGAATGGACAACAGGTTGTTCAATTTTTCCCTGTAAATGACATAGTCATTATTAAAGTAAAATGAATATACAATGTTGCCCGTTCCGGAAATGCTTAGTGCAGGAGCATTCGCTGTAATGCCAGTAATTCCTGTAAACAGGCGGGTATGCTGAGCATGCTGGCCATTATTCAGATTGTAAGAATATAAATTGCGGAAACCCTCCCTGTCGGAAAGAAAATAGATGATACTGTCGTTGGCAAAAACAGGATTCAGATTTTTTGCATTGGCAAAAAGATCAATCACTCGGATGTTTCCTGAATTAACATGGAGCAAGGCAAGATGATAACCCTTAGAAGGGGTGATTGCTGATGTGTGGGAAAAGCCCCGGTCGGTAGCAAACACTATCCATTCGCCATTGGGAGAAAACGACGGCTGCAAATCCGAATAGCTGCCCCTGGTGAGTGGAGACAATGTACCCGACTGCAGGTGATAAGCATATAGGTTGCTCCGGCCGTCCTTTTGACCGGTAATCACTATATAATTTCCATCCGGAGACCAGACAGGATTGCTGAACCCATCCAATTCAGGTATATCGATTATCCTGTTCTTCTTTCTGTTCAATCGGTCTGCAATAATAAGTTGGTTATGCCCTTTGCCATAGGCTGTAAATGCAATTGCATTATTATCCGGTGACCAGGCTATTGCAGATTCATAAGAATTGTAGTTATCAATACGAGAATCAAAACGGTCAGTGGTAACTTTTCTTATTATTTTTCCGCTGGCTGCATCTGCTATACAAAGCGTTAAAGTAAAAATATCCTTTTCAGTCCAAAATGCTATCCATCTGCCGTCGGCACTTATGGAGGGAACAATATTCATTCTTCCCGCATTGGTTTTATCCAGTAGCCGGCTGCCTGTTGCAACTAATTCTGTACCGGCCTTATACTTGGCATAACTTGTTCTTATACTCTCCTTCCAGTTGGCCGATAAAGTTTTTTCATCCGTACCTAATACAAGTTCTATAGCCTCTTTGTAACCTAATCGGGCTGTTTCGATAAATAAAGGACGAATGATAGTATCTCCCCAAATGCCGGTAACATATGCCCAGAAAGCCTGTCCCCAGCGATAGGGAAAATACTGGTCAGGTTTCTGGGTAAGGTCCTTTATTGAGGGTAATCTATCATTCGCCACAGCATCCCGCAACCATAAAGCAGTGTGTGGATCTATGCTTCCTACTGACAGATACTCGGCCATTCCTTCTACCATCCAGAGGGGCAGGTTGTTGATACCATTCAAAAACGAAAGTGAATCGTTGCTTTTTAACATCTGGTATTGAAAGGCATGCGCCAATTCATGCCCTAATACATGGTCTGTTTGCCCCGCAGATTCCATTAACGGCATCACCACCCTGTTTTTCAGCGCTTCTGTAACTCCACCGGTGCCTACGTCAATCAATCCGGGTATGGCCTGTGTTTGCTGAAAATGTCCATGGGCATTATATATAATCACCGGATTTCGGTGGTGAAAAGTGTCTCTTAATAAAGATTCATACTTTTTATACCATTTCTCAGTCCTTTGCGCCAGGCTTTTTTGAACGGCCGTATCGGCCAGGTAAGTGTATATATCGAAATGAGGGGTTTGGAGTATTTTAAAGTTAAATTGGTTATAGTTAACCTTATTGCGGCCAAAATACTGTCCCCATGCCTTGCCGGCTAAAAGGAATATAGTCAACAATAATATAGCCCCGATCACTTTTTGCGAATAAGCAAGAAAGGCTTTCATAAAAATTTACTTTTTTGATTTTATGACCGGCCTCACAAAGCTCCTGCCGTAGGGAAAAGACTGCAAATATGTCATTATTTAAAAATTTAGTTAGTTAATATTTACACATTTTCTGATCAATTTAAGGACAAGCTCAGACTAATTGTCATATTTAATGATTTTGAACATAGTTTGTAGCTTGTCAGTTTCAAAACTGAAAAAATTAATTTTTCATCCATTAATGCAGACAAATCAGGTGACATATAAAATATTAATTGAATATTGGTTATCCTTTATAGGCGTTCTTTTTTATTCAGTTGTATTTGCATTGATGATATTGACAGGAATGTTGTTGATGCCTTTGATAATAATTACAGTGGCAATCCGGGCCATTATTGAAATCTACAGGTGGAAGAGGATGGAGAAGGAATGGCGAAAAGCAACATGAAAATCAGTTTATCATCTTTATGAAGCAAAAAAATAATTACATTTAATGCAAAGGATTTTTATGTATTTGCAGAAAGGCGGTATGGATATTTAACCATTAATTGCCTTGTTACCTTCAATACTTCCTTTGCATTCAATTGCCGTACCTCCGGAAATCAGGTAGACGTACCTGTAGCTTAAGCAAATGTTGATTTTTTAATTTAAAAACATACAACATGGCACTCATTAAAACAAACTATCCGGTTATTAGCAGTTGGCTTGAAGATTTCTTTGGTGGAGATTGGGCAGACTGGAGGTCTCAAAACTATTCTGCCTCCAACACCACACTTCCGAAAGTCAACATCACTGAAAACGACACAGCCTTTACGATTGAAATGGCAGCTCCGGGATTAAAAAAAGATGACTTTAAAATTCAGCTAAATAACAATCTGCTTACCATTTCTTCAGAAAAAAAAGAAGAAAAGAAGGATGAAGGTACCAAGCCTTACACTCGGCAGGAGTTTTCCTATCAAGCATTTACCCGGTCTTTTACATTACCTGAAAGTGCAAATGGGGAGAAAATCAGTGCCGCGTACCAAGACGGAATTCTTACCGTAACCATCCCCAAAAAGGAAGAAGCTAAACCGCAAAAACCAAAGGAAATAGCTATATCCTAAGCGCAAATTCATAAAAAATAGGGCAGCCATGTGCTGCCATTTTTTACTACAAAAATCAAAACTATGGACTTATTTAAATGGATTAAAAATCTGAAACCGAAATTTCCGAATTTGCTTGAAAAATTTTGGGGCAAAAAAATAGATGACCATGCAACTGGGGATGAAGTGATTTCCACCGTTCCTCAGATCAATATTAAGGATACGGGCAAGCAGTATGAAGTAAACGTAGCGGCGCCGGGATTTGATAAGAAGGATATAAAATTAGAGGTCAAGGATAATTGCCTCATCATTTCATCGGAAAAGCAATACGAAACAGAGGAAAATGAAGGACTGTGGATGCGTAAAGAGTATGGCTATGCATCCTTTCAGCGCATGTTCGAGTTGCCTGAAGATACAGATGGTAATAACATCGATGCCAGCTTGAAAGACGGCATTTTAAAAATCAGATTAGCCAAGCGAAAAGGAAAAGAAGTAACCAAAAAATTCATCGATGTGAAATAAAAATAATTAGTAGGGCTTATCCATACTCATCGGTAAGGCTGAGCAAAGTCATACCTAATGGTGAGATAATGATTGTGCTTTGCACACTATTTAATAAAGAAAAATTGAGGGGTACTCAGATTAATTAGAACTGTGCAATTTCAGCGATAGTTTTTCAGCCAAATGACTGAATATTCATAAAAGGTGATTAGGTTTTAAAATAAATAGGCATTTTAATAAGGAGTTTCAATAAAGCGCAGATGGATTACAAAGATTATTATAAAATTTTAGGGATTGATAAAACAGCCACCCAAGATGAGATTAAGAAGGCGTACCGCAAATTAGCGGTGAAATATCATCCCGACAAAAATCCGGGAGATAAGTCGGCTGAAGAAAAATTCAAGGAGATCAGCGAAGCCAATGAAGTGTTGAGCGATCCGGATAAAAGAAAGTTATATGATGAGTTGGGAGCTAATTGGAAGCAGTACCAACAGGCTGGCTTTAAACCTGGAGCAGAAGGTGGTCATAACCGTTATTCTCAAGCTGGGCCTGGTGGCCAATATTACTATGAATTTGAAGGTGATCCCTCAGAATTTTTTAGTGGTGGAGGCGGACAGTTTCATGATTTTTTTGAAGCGCTGTTCGGAAGTCGCCGGTCAAAAAGCGCTTCGGGACACGGTGGCTTTGCTGGTTTTGATGCGCATAGGCCGGGCAGCGACCTGGCAGGAGAAATTAATATTACCCTTCAGGAAGCTTTTTCAGGAACCGAACGAATAGTGAATCTTGGCGGGGAAAAAATCAAAGTAAAAATAAAACCAGGAGCTTATGATGGATTGCAATTGAAAGTAAAAGGTAAAGGAGAAAAAGGAAGTACGGGGCAGGCAGGAGATCTGTACCTGACCATCAGGGTGGAACCAAACCCGGTTTTTGAACGCAGGGGCAATGATTTATATATGGAAGTCCCGGTCGATCTATTCACGGCATTACTGGGTGGCAAACTGGAGATATTTACACTTTCCGGGAAAGTGAATATTACTGTTCCTGAAGGTATGCAGAATGGAAAGCTGCTTCGCCTTAAAGGGAAAGGTATGCCTGTTTATGGAACAACATCGAATGGCGATTTATATGTAAAGCTCAATGTACAACTTCCGGAGAAATTAAATGATGAACAAAAAGAGCTGGCAAAGAAACTTAGAGATAATAAGAAAAAAGTATTTTAAGTATGACCAAAAGGGAAAAATTCACCTGGATTTACTGGCTGCTGATACCAGTTCTTTTTTTCGGATTACAACTTTTTTATCCGGATACGGCTGGATATAAAGAGCTTAGTTATAAAAGCTTTCTCGATTCGGTGAATACATCTAAAGTTGAAAGAGTGGTCATTTTGCCGGATCGTATCGTAGGCGAGTTCAGGCACCTAAAAGATAGCACAGGCAATGATTTAACAAAAGCGCCGCAAACTCCCTGGCGATTGCGTATATCAAGCATCGAAAAACAGATCAAACGCCAGTTTGTAGTGAGCCGTATTCCTGACATTAAAGACGACCAGTTGCTGGAGGTGTTAAACCGGGCCGGTGTGGATTATAAAGGCCAATTCAACAACAACAGTTTACGTAATTTTTTTCTGAACTGGATATTGCCACTGCTATTTTTTATGGTGCTATGGGGAAGCCTATTCCGAAAAATGGGGCCGGGCAGTCCCATCATCAACCTGGGAAAAAATAAAGCGAAGATACAGGCCGAAAAGCCCAAAAATCCCGTAAAATTTACCGATGTCGCAGGGGTGGATGAAGCAGTGGAAGAGGTTAAGGAACTGGTGGAGTTTCTCAAAAACCCCAAAAAATACACCCAGCTTGGTGGAAAGCTACCTAAAGGCGTACTATTGGTTGGCCCGCCGGGAACCGGTAAAACATTACTGGCAAAAGCGGTTGCCGGCGAAGCAGATGTGCCATTTTTCAGTCTGAGCGGTTCTGATTTTGTGGAAATGTTTGTAGGTGTCGGTGCCGCCCGTGTACGGGACTTATTTAACCAGGCTAAAGCCCAGGCCCCCTGTATCATATTTATAGATGAAATAGACGCCATCGGAAAAAGCAGGGCCCAAAATGCCGTGTACGGTGGATATGATGAACGGGAAAACACCCTCAATCAATTGCTGGTAGAAATGGATGGCTTTGATGCCAGCGCCGGCGTTATCATCATGGGTGCTACTAACCGCCCGGATGTACTCGATCCGGCTCTTCTTCGCCCGGGAAGGTTTGACCGGCAGTTACTGGTAGACAGACCAGATATGAAGGGGCGGGAACAAATTTTCAAGGTTCATACCCGCAATCTTAAGTTAAGCGCCAAGGTAGATTTGAAACGGCTGGCCGCACAAACACCCGGCTTTGCCGGCGCTGAAATTGCCAATGTGTGTAACGAAGCAGCCATTCTTGCGGTGCGAAATAACCGCGATGAAATAACCATGAGTGATTTTGAGGCTGCCATTGAACGGGTAATTGCCGGTCTGGAAAAGAAAAATAAAATCATTAACGAAAGAGAACGAAAGATAGTCGCCTACCATGAAAGCGGTCATGCAATTGTCGGCTACTACACACCAGGTGCTGATGAGGTGCAAAAAGTGAGTATTGTTCCCAGGGGCATCGGCGCCCTGGGCTACACTTTGCAAATGCCTTTGGAAGACCGTTACCTGATGTCAAAATCGGAACTGCTGGGAAAAATTAAAGGCTTGCTGGGTGGCCGGGCGGCCGAAGAACTTGTCTTCAACGAAGTTTCCACGGGAGCTTCTAACGATCTGGAGCGGGTGGCGCAGCTTGCCCGTAACATGATTGTCGTGTACGGCATGAGTGAAAAATTGCCCAATATTTCATTGGTGAATAAATCCAATCCCGGCTTCCTTGGGCAAGCGGCTGGGTTGGAACGAAGATCTGAATACATAGAAAAGCAGATAGATGAGGAGGTGACCGGAATCATCAATCAATGCTATAACGAAGCAAAAGAACTGCTGACCGAAAAACGTGACCTGCTGGAAAAAATGGCGGGCATACTACTCGAAAAAGAGGTGATTGGCCATGAGGAAATAAAACAAATACTTGGTAAAAAAACTGAAAAGGCATAATGGATATGGACACATTGGTAGAAGTATTAAAAACTTTGCAGGCGAGGGGTTACACAAACGATTTTAGTGCAGAACCGCTAAAAAGTGAACTGCAGCGACACCCGGAAATGTTTACGGTTGATAAGGTGTACCGGTTTGAAGGAATGACTGACCCGGAAGATGAAGCCGCTGTATATGCGATATCCTCCGGGGCCAAAAATTGGAAAGGGATTTTGGTAAACGCCTTTGGTGTGTATGCCGACGAGTGGACAACTTCAATTCTTCCCAAAATAAAAACAGGATATATGAATACAACAAATGCGATTGGACTGGATTATGAAATAAGCGGGCAGCTTTCAAACAAACTAAATAACCTGCTCACCGATTATATGGTGTTTTATCAAAACGTAAGAGGGTTTCATTGGAATATCAGGGGTGATAAGTTTTTTGAGTTACACGCAAAGTTTGAAGAATTATATACCAGTCTCCTGGTAAAGGTAGATGAGATTGCAGAGCGCATCCTTACCCTGGGTCATACGCCGCTGCATTCATTTGATGACTATCTGCAATACGCCGAAGTAAAACCACAAAAAAACATAACGCTGGCAAAGGATGCCATAGAGGGTATTCTTAGCGCTTTCAAAACCATCATCATCAGGCAAAGAGAAATTTATAAGCTGGCAGACGAAGCAGGAGATGAAGGCACTTCAGCCATGATGAGCGATTATGTAATGCAACAGGAAAAATTGGTGTGGATGTATTCAGCATACTTAAACGAAAAGTCATGAAAGAGAATCTTCAAGGTATACTAAATGGCGACAAGCCGGTATTGGTTGATGTTTTTGCCGAGTGGTGTGGTCCATGCAAAATGCAGGCGCCTATTCTGAAAGAAGTAAAGGATGCTGTTGGCGAAAAAGTACGCATTATAAAAATTGATGTGGACAAAAGTCCTGCATTTGCAGCTCAATACCAGGTACAAGGTGTGCCTACGCTGATTCTTTTTAAAAACGGCAAACCAGTGTGGAGACAGTCAGGTGTAGCTACAAAACATCAGCTTATAAGTATCATCAATCAGCTGTAGGTTCCAAAACTAAATTCTTGCTAATGTTGAAAATTAAAATTGATAGACTATGCAACTGGAGAAATTTACCATAAAATCGCAGGAAGCTATACAACGGGCACAGCAGCTTGCCATGGAAATGGAACATCAGGCTATTGAATGCGGGCATTTGCTCAAAGGCATAATGGAAGTAGATGAAAATGTACTGCCATTTCTTTTTAAAAAATTATCCGTCAATCAGCAAAATATTCTGTTAGGGCTTGACCGGATTCTTGCCGGGTATGTAAAAGTAAGCGGGGCACAGCAATACCTGGGCCGTTCAGCTAATGAAGCGCTGACAAAAGCCCAGGCAGCAGCCAAGCAGATGAAGGATGAATATGTATCACTGGAGCATCTGGTTTTAGGGTTGATTAAAATAAAAGACCCCGTTGCCACCCTTTTGAAAGAAAACGGGCTGGACGAAAAAGGGCTGACAGCAGCCATTACCGAACTTCGGAAAGGCGGTCGTGTAACCAGCCACAGCGCAGAAGAAACCTATAATTCGCTTTCCAAATATGCCATTAATCTCAATGAACGGGCCAGGAGCGGAAAACTGGATCCCGTGATAGGACGTGATGAGGAAATACGCAGGGTACTTCAAATTCTTGCCAGGCGAAGCAAAAACAATCCCATATTGGTGGGTGAACCCGGCGTGGGAAAAACAGCTATTGCTGAAGGCATAGCCTTTCGTATTGTCAATGGCGATGTGCCGGAAGATCTGCTCTCCAAAGAAATTTATTCTCTCGATATGGGCGCCTTGATAGCTTGTGCAAAGTATAAGGG
>JAEVYV010000231.1 GCA_023392575.1 Bacteroidota bacterium
GCATAGCACTGCAGGTCGCTGCGCAGGTGGCCCACCTTAAGGTTGATGATTTTGTTCAGATACAAAATGCAGTTTTCATTGTCGCCGGCGCCAAAATACAAGCAGGCCGTTTTAAAATGAAAGATCATGATCCGGTGAGTGTCGATGTAGCGGCTGTATTCCTTCAGGCCGTTTTCAATTTCGGGAATCAGCTTTAAGCCCTTGGAAAACGTTCCCGTTAGAAAATGATAATTGATGCGGGCCGTGTAGAGGTAGATGAATGTTTGGATTTCCAGGTTTTGATTTTGGCCGGCTTCGCGGTATACTTCATCCAGCCGTTCGATCTCTTTTTTCAATCGGTCTTCCTTGCCAATGATAAAAAGGGCATTCACCAGGTTGTGCAAGGCCTTTACGTACAAAAGCGGGTCTTCTTCCTTTACCTTAGGGTGCCGTATAAAAAGGTTCACCCATTTTTGCGCATGGCCAAAATAAGAGGCAAAGTCAAGCTGTATGTAATAGTACCAGCAATAGGCCTGGTGCAGGTAGGCTTTCCCAAAAAAACCCACCTGGTCGTAGCTAATGCCATTGAGCTTTTCTTTAAAAAACTTTTCCAGTTCCCTGCTTTCTTTTTCGTTTTGGGCATGTCCTTTTTCCAGGTACAAGCCATACATGCGCAGGGCTATGGAAGAGAGGCGGGCCACTTCGTCCACCTGGGTGACAATGGATTGGGTTTCCTTCTCCAATTGTTCCGCACGGCCTTTGATGCTGCGGGTAATGTGACGGGCCTCAATGTTTTTTTCAAACTGCAGGATCTCCAGGGTCAGAATAAAATGGCCGTTGGTAACAGCCGATTGCTTGGCCTTTTCCAGGATCTTTAAAGCCTGGGTGACAAGGCCCCGGTTGTACAGGATTTTGGCAAAATCGATTTGTTCCCTGATCTGGATGTCGCCATGTTTGCTGCTGTGGCACAGCCTGAGGGCCGTTAACAATTCTTTATATAAATGCGCTTTTAAGTTGGAAAGCTGCGAGGGCTTAATGGAGGGTTCTTTTTTTAAAATCAGCTTTTCGTCGTAGCGGCTCATGCGATCCATTACAGAAAAAAGTTTCATGTATTTGGACATGCTGTCGCTATGCTGTTGGGCAATATATAGGGAAAAATAGCGCTTTTCTGTCTTTGTCAGGGATTGGATCAGTGCAAATAAGGCATCATTTTGTTGATTGGGCATCGTATCGCAAATTTAATGAAACTCACGGCTGTAAAGCACTTTGTCCTGTGAACCGGCTTTGTTGACACCGGAAAACTTCAAAAATATTATAACCGGCCGAGCCGTCATAGGGTCTATTTTCGGGATGGTATAGTAAGTTTCCTTTATTCAAAAATACGTACATCACATCTGTATGCCTTCACAAAAAATTTTCATATTCGATACCACGCTTCGCGATGGCGAGCAGGTGCCCGGTTGCAAACTCAATACGGCGGAAAAGGTAGAACTGGCAGTGGAACTGGAAAGTTTGGGCGTTGATATTATTGAGGCCGGGTTTCCCATCTCCAGTCCGGGGGACTTTGAATCGGTAACCCAAATATCGAAAACCGTTAAAAATGCTGTGATCTGCGGATTAAGCCGTGCCGTGCAAAAAGATATTGAAGTGGCTGCGCAGGCCTTGCGTTATGCAAAGCGGGCACGGATCCATACCGGTATCGGAACCTCGGACTACCACATAAAGGGAAAGTTCAATTCGACCCGTGAGGATATTTTGCAAAGGGCGGTACAGTGTGTGAAGTGGGCCCGCAACTTTACCGATGATGTGGAGTTTTACGCCGAAGACGCCGGCAGAACAGAAAACGAATACCTGGCCCGGGTGATTGAAGCGGTGATTGCCGCAGGAGCCACTACGGTGAACATTCCGGATACCACCGGTTATTGTTTGCCGCAGCAGTATGGCGAAAAGATTGCTTTTTTGGTGAACAATGTGGCCAATATTGATAAGGCGGTTATTTCCTGCCACTGCCACAACGATCTGGGGCTGGCCACAGCAAACTCTATTGCCGGCGTTATCAATGGAGCCCGCCAGATTGAGTGCACCATCAACGGTTTGGGAGAGAGAGCCGGAAATACTTCTCTGGAAGAAGTGGTCATGATCCTGAAACAGCACAAAGACCTGGGACTGCACACCAACATCCATACACAGCAACTGAACCCGCTAAGCCGCAAGGTGTCCGACACCATGCGCATGCCGGTGCAGCCAAACAAAGCCATTGTCGGCGCCAACGCATTTTCTCATTCCTCGGGTATTCACCAGGACGGGTTTTTGAAGGATGCGCAGACCTATGAGATCATCAACCCGGAAGAAGTGGGAGCGGAGGGCAGCAAGATTGTGTTGACAGCCAGAAGCGGCCGCAGCGCCCTGGCCTACCGTTTCCAGAAGATGGGCTATCAATACAATCGAAACGACATCGATGTGTTGTATGAAGAATTCTTAAAGATGGCCGATTCCAAAAAAGAAGTGCAGGAAGAAGATCTTTTGGAACTTGCACAACAATACCAGTCGCAAGAACAAAGTGTTGCATAAACTATCAACAGGGAAGGATTGAAAATGAGTAAAGAAAATTTGAACAAGAAAGCCGGCAACTCCTCTGTAGAGGCAGGAGGCGGTAAAACATTATTTGAAAAGATCTGGGACAATCATGTGGTGAGTTCGATTAAAGATGGTCCCGATGTGATTTATATAGACAAACATTTTATTCACGAGGTAACCAGTCCGCAAGCCTTTGCCGGGCTGGAAAAAAGGGGCTTGAAGGTTTTCCGCCCCGACCGGGTTGTGGCCACAGCCGACCACAACGTTCCTACGCTCAATCAGCATCTGCCCATCAGGGACCAGCTTTCCCGGTTGCAGGTGGAGCAGTTGAAAGAGAACTGCCAAAAGTTTGGTATTGAACTGTATGGGCTGGGGCATCCTTTTCAGGGAATCGTGCACGTGATCGGTCCGGAATTGGGCATTACCCAACCCGGCATGACCATTGTTTGCGGCGATAGCCATACGTCCACCCACGGGGCTTTTGGTTCGATTGCCTTTGGCATTGGAACCAGCGAGGTGGAAATGGTTTTTGCTTCGCAATGCCTGTTGCAGAACAAGCCCAAGGTAATGCGCATCAATATCGAGGGTTCGTTGAACAAGGGCGTTGTCTCAAAAGACATTATTCTCTACATCATCTCAAAAATATCGGCCAGCGGCGCAACCGGTTATTTTGTGGAGTTTGCTGGATCGGCCATCCGGTCGCTTTCCATGGAGTCCCGCATGACCATTTGCAACATGAGTATTGAAATGGGGGCCAGAGGCGGCATGATTGCGCCGGATGAAACGACGTTCGATTATATAAAAGGACGCCGGTTTGCCCCGGCAGGGGATGCCTGGGAGCAGAAGCTGGCACAGTGGAAGCAGTTGTACAGTGACGCAGATGCGGTCTTTGATAAGGAAATTTTTATTGAAGCTGCCGACATCGAGCCCATGATCACGTACGGCACCAATCCGGGCCTGGGCATTGCCATCAACGGCCTGATCCCGACGCTGGAAAGCATACCCGAAGAAGGAGAAAGGCGAAATATTGTGAAGGCGCTTGAATACATGGGACTACAGGCCGGAAAGCCGCTAAAGGGAATGCCGGTGCAAAACGTTTTTATCGGAAGTTGTACCAATTCCCGCATTGAGGATTTGCGCTTGGTGGCCAGTGTGGTGAAGGGCCGCAAAAAGAACGAGCATGTAAAAGTGATGATCGTTCCCGGCTCCCAGCAAGTAGCCGAACAGGCCAGGGCCGAGGGGCTGAACCAGATATTTGAAGAAGCCGGTTTTGAAATCCGCCAGGCGGGATGTAGTGCTTGCCTGGGGATGAACGAAGACAAAATTCCTGCCGGTGAATACTGTATTTCAACCAGCAACCGCAATTTTGAAGGGCGGCAGGGCGCCGGCGCCAGAACCTTGCTGGCAAGCCCGTTAACCGCTGCGGCGGCCGCCATTACCGGAGTTGTTACCGATGTACGTGAATTATTAAGCTAATGAAATGGAGCCTTTAAAAATTATACACAGCACGTTTGTTCCATTGCCCATGGAAAATATTGATACGGACCAGATCATTCCGGCCCGTTTCTTAAAAGCCACAACCAAAGTAGGTTTTGGCAAAAATTTGTTTCGCGACTGGCGCTACGAAAACGATGACGAATCCTGGCCTGTTGCCCATTTTGTTTTAAACCAGCCTCAGTACCGCGGAGAAATTCTGGTGGCGGGGAAAAACTTTGGTTGCGGGTCTTCCCGTGAACATGCTGCCTGGTCCATACTGGATTACGGTTTCCGGGTAGTGGTGAGCAGTTTTTTTGCAGATATTTTTAAGAACAATGCCCTGAACAATGGCGTACTGCCGGTGCAGGTAAGCGATGCGTTCCTTCAAAAGATATTTCAACAAGGGGCGGACGCAACCCTCACGGTAAACCTTGAAGAGCAAATGATCCGGATTGATGCAACCGGCGAACAAGAACGTTTTGAGATCAATAATTATAAAAAAACATGCCTGTTGAACGGCTACGATGATATTGATTATTTGTTAAGCATCCGCTCGAAAATAGAAAAATACGAACAACAACATCTCTAAATGCTGGTTATGGAAAAGAAGATCGCAGTTATACTGGGCGATGGTATAGGCCCTGAGGTTACGCAGCAATCCATAAAAGTGCTCAACAGTGTGGCCAAGCAATTCGGACATCAGTTTACTTATCAATATGGATTGATGGGGGCCGATGCCATTGATAAAACCGGCAACCCCCTGCCCGATGAAACGCTTCAGATCTGTCTGGACAGCGATGCGGTTTTGTTTGGCGCCATCGGTCATCCGAAATATGACAACGATCCCACGGCCAAAGTGCGTCCCGAGCAAGGTTTGTTGAAGCTGCGAAAGGGGCTGCAGCTTTTTGCCAACATCCGCCCGGTAAGCACCTATGCTTCGCTGCATCATTTGTCTCCACTAAAAAGCCAGCAGTTGGAGGGAGTTGATTTTATCATCTACCGGGAGCTGACCGGCGGCATCTATTTTGGTAAAAAAGAAGTGAATGCCGATTACACCGAGGCTTCCGATCTGTGCATT
>JAEVYV010000246.1 GCA_023392575.1 Bacteroidota bacterium
AGGTAGGCCTGCTCTACGGCTTGCGATAAGGTGATTTGGAAATTAAGATAATTGAGCCGTGCTGTTTCATAGGCAATCATGGCTTTGCGGCGATTGGTTTTGTTGATGTAGTTTGAAAAAATGGGAATGGTTAACAAAAAGCCTACCCGCTGGTAAAAATTGTTTCCTGTCTGCGTAAAATAACCCGCCTTGGGCACCACGGCATTGGTGAGCACCTGGTCGTATGCTGTGCCCAGGGCCCCATTGGCAGATAAGGTGGGTTTAAAAGCCGCGTTGGCTTTTGCTATTTCCAAGGAAGCTATGTCCAGTCCCAGTTTCCCAATCTTCAGATCAGGAAAATTTTGGAGCGCTGCCTGCTGCACGTCGGCAAAGGGCTCCAGTATGGGTTGCACCACCACTGTATCGGGGCTCACAATGTCAAATGTGGTGTCTGCCGGCAATTGTAAGGTTTGTCGCAGGGTGAGCAAATTCTGCCGGATGCTGTTCTGGGTTTGTACCAGTAGAAACTGATCGCTGGCCAGTTGGGCCTGCAACTGCAGCAGATCTTTTTTGGCAATGCTGCCGGCTTCGTAAAACAATTGGCCCTGTTTTACCCTTGCCTCGGAGGTTTTTACCAGATCGGTTATATACTTTAGGTTTTCTTTTGCCAGTAAAATGTTGAGGTAATCAAGGGTGATCAACAAGGTAATGTTGTTGAGCGACTGGTTTACCGACAGCCCCGCTGACTGAGCCTGAAGTTGCCGCTGCTGAATGGCATTGTTGACATAGTTTCCGTTCCATAAAACAATGGATGAGTTGGCCGAATAGGTTCCGCTTGTTGTTAATTGATTGGTGAGTTGGCTGTTGGAAACCGGACTGTTGGTATTGTTGAAAACCGGGTTGTTGGCGTTGGTAAAAACATTGGATGCGGTTGCGGACAGCGAAGGGATCTTGAGGCCCCTGGCGGCAAGCAGGTCCTGTTCCGCCGCCTGCACATCCAGGCGAAGCTGGCTGATTTGGATGTTGTGCTCGCTGGCGTACTGAAAACAATCGGCAATGCTCCACGGCCGGGACGAGTCTTTTGTCTGAGCCTGCACAAACTCACCCAAAAGAATTATCAAAAAAAAGATCCAATATGATGCTCGCCGCTTCATGTATGCGTTTGTCCCAGCCAAAGCTTGGGTTTCGAGGGAACCTTGCGCTGGCATGCCAGTCGTTTTGCTTTTTTTCGAATGCCTGTTTGCATAATGAAAAGTACACGAACCCGTATCTGCAGAAAATGAGGGAGGTCAAAATGCATGCTGACCGTTGTCACCGCGAAAGATGGGCGGATAAACCTTGGGTTTCTTCGTTGCCCTTACGCTGCCTCATTGCATGCAGAACGGATGGCTGTATGTTCACAGGCATTAAGCCCGATCCCATTTATTCCCGCAACTAAGAGACCAGCGTTTGTGAGAGCCGGGTAGCGGTTGGGTGATTTTTATTAAACTTAACAAAAAAATCCCGTGGACACGGGATTTTGATGTTGATTAGAACTGCTCTTTTATTGCTTGATGATGTAGCCAAACAAGCCGTCTTTTTCGTCTTGGGGGCCGGCGGTAAAATAAAGCCGGTTGGGATCGATGGATGTAGCCGCGGCGGGTGGGAAGGATAGGGCCCATAAACCTTCAATGGTAATCACATCGTTGCCTGATTTCAGCTGTCCCAGGAAGTTGCCGTCAAGGCTGTAGGCGTTGATGTGTCCATCGCCCAGGCTTCCGATCAAAATGGCGGGTTGGGGCTGGGCCGAACTGCCACCCCCATGACCATGCGCATTTCCCAGGCCGCAGTCGTGAACGTCTTCGAAAAAGCTGGCCGGAGCTTTGGTCAGGCCCCAGGGAGCATTCAGTGAATCGTTGGAAGCAAAGCGTTTTACAAAAGATCCATCTGTGTTGAAAATACTGACTAACCCCAGTCCTGAGCCATGCTCTTCGTCGCCACCGGGGCCCACTTTGGCGTAGGCCACATACAACCAGCCTTCAATGTTTTGAATATTGAACGGCGCATAGCCGGCCGGGAGTCCCGGATCTTTAAACGGCATGGTCTGTGGCTCAAACCGGGCATTCCACACATCGATCTTGCCGGTTTTGAAATTGGCTCCATAAAGAAAACTTTTGCCTTCGGAACTGCCTTCCGCCAGCCCTGTATAAGAGGAAGTGGCCGCGTTGTTCTTGATGAGCAGGGCATTGTTGCCGGCCGCAGGGTTCCAGCCCGATAAAATGCCGTCATCGCCTACAAAAAGAAAAGCGGCCTTTTGTTTGTTTTCCAGCATAAAATCGTTGGAGCTGTTGAAAACAATTCCCGTTGGGCTGCCGCCGGTTGCTCCCGTAGGGGAAGGAATGTTGACCGGTGCCCGCAGGATGTTTCCCTCCTTGTCATAAATTTCGCTGACATGGCCGGCCTGGGCGTTGACCCACGGCACTCCCGTTGGATTAAACGCCAGCCCCCAGGCATTCTGCAGGGTTGGGTCCACACGCAGGGCGTGGTAGGCATTGGTGTTGGCTACAAGGTTTACCTGCTTAAATTCTTTGAGTAATACCTGGTCATTCTTTTTGCAACCTGCTAGGAACAAGAAAAATAGAAGCAATAAACCAGCGTAGGAAAATTGCTTCATTGGTTTGGTGTTTTTTTTCATACGAAGCATATTTGAGGTTAATTAAAAACAAACCGGTTCTGCTTTCGCAGATGACGAACAAACATGCCGAAGAAACAAGCAAGTGGAAATAATGGTTATTCAGGAATCAGGGAATAAACACGGGGGACGTTCTCAAACCATGGTAAAAACAGGATGATACGGAAGATGATTGTATAAACGGCTAACAACAAGATAGGTTGCTTCCCCGCAAAAATAATCCATAATCTTCCACTCTTTCAATGGATATTTATATCTCCTGGACAATGGCAAAGCAGAGCCATTTACTAGTTGGATGCACAGAGGTAGTAAACAAGGAGGATTTGGTCCATCAGCTCCCGCCTCATTAATTTGCAAACGGTGCAGGCATGATTTGTAAAATGAATCTGTACAGAAAAAAGAAAAGAATGGATTTTTCAGCATTCAAAAGCAGTCTTTCGGCAGGGGAAATGCCCTCAACTTTATCTGTGCTTTTGCAAGCCCTGTGGCAGGATGGCCGGGGCAATTGGGAGGCAGCGCATAACCTGGTGCAAGACCTTTCCGGTAAGCAGGCTGCCTGGATTCATGCCTACCTGCACCGAAAAGAAGGCGATACCGGGAACGCCGACTATTGGTATCGTAAAGCCGGTAAGGTTCGTCCGCAGGTATCGCTGGGCCAGGAATGGGAAGACCTCATCCATGCTTTATTACAAGACGAAGAACCGAAATAATGAAGCTTTGTTGGATTTGATCAGTTGTACTTACTCTTTTGTCCGGCTCCATACCTCATAGATGGGATCTCCTTTGGAGCTAAAGCCGCTGTGGTGCCAATCCCCATTCTCCAGTTTGCCATCAAAGCGCAGAGAACTGCCTACCCGGCTGCTGTCTCTGGAAAAAAATTCAATGTTTTCTGTGTATTTGCCAGCGGTAAAGGTATAAGTGCCGCCGCCGGTCCCCATAAATTGTTTGGTTGCCGGATCAATGGCCGCCCATTGAAACCGGGTGCCCGTCAGGATTTTGACCGTTTTGCGGGTGCCCGATTGATGGATGGGCGTTAGTTGTCCTTCCTGCTTTCTGGCTGTGATCTTCCACAGGCCCGAGAGGTTGGCCGAGCCGTCATCTATTCTTTTCCAGCTTTCTTCTTGGCCGTTGATATTGGTGGAAAGCTGGTCGTTCCGCACCAAAGCCGTATAC
>JAEVYV010000298.1 GCA_023392575.1 Bacteroidota bacterium
AAATTCATCTCTTCTGCGGATGAGCAGGGCTTCCCCCTCTTTTACCAACACTTCGGCCGGCTTGAACCGCGAATTGAAATTAGAAGACATTTCAAATCCGTAGGCGCCGGCGTTGTAGAACACCAGGTAATCGCCTTCCCTTACTTCGCTGAGCTGCCGGTCCCAGGCAAATGTATCGGTCTCGCAAATATTGCCAACCACCGAGTAGCGCTTTTGTTCTCCCTCAGGGTTGCTGATGTTTTCAATGCGGTGATACGCATCGTAAAACATGGGGCGAATCAGGTGGTTGAACCCACTGTCAACGCTGACAAACGTGGCGGCAGGGGTGTGTTTCAACACATTTACTTTTGTCACAAAATAACCGCACTCGCTTACCAAAAACTTACCGGGCTCAAACCACACCTGTAACGATTTTGCATCCGGATGGGCAGCAAACAACTCGCCAACCTTTTGGGCCAATAAATTGATATCGGTTTCCGTATCGCCTTCCTCGTAAGGCACTTTAAACCCACCGCCCAGGTCAATAAACTTCAAGCCCTTGAAATGCGGAATGATGTCGAACAGCACCTCAATGCCCCTTACAAATACTTCCACATCCTTTATTTCGCTGCCGGTATGAATGTGCAGATCATGAATCAGGATGTTGTACTTGTCCACCAGGGCAAGCACCTGGTCGATGTGTTCTACCGGAATGCCAAATTTGCTTTTTTCATGCCCGGTGGAGATCTTAAGGTTTCCGCCGGCCATAATGTTGGGCCGCAACCGCAGGCCCACCGGATAGGTATGTCCGTATTCTTTTCCAAACTTTTCCAGGTTGGACAGGCTGTCGATATTGATGATCACGCCGAGCGTCTTGGCTTCCTGAATTTCGCTAAAGGCAATGCCGTTGGACGTGTACAAAATCCGGTCCGGTGTAAATCCGGCATGCAGGGCCAGCTTGACCTCGTTGATGGAACTGCAGTCCACATTGGCCCCCAGAGATTTGACGTACTTGAGAATATTGATATTGGTGAGGGCCTTGCAGGCGTAAAAGAAAACCGTATTGGTGTGGCGGAAGGCCTGTGTCAGTTTTTGGTATTGCTCTTTTATTTTTTCGGCATGATAAACATACAGAGGCGTACCAAACCGGCCGACCAATTGAACCAGCTGGTTATTTGATAAACGTTGCGTCATTTTCTGAACCGTATTGGGTAGTTTTTGGATTGCGGGGAAATTCTGAGTGTCCCGTGAAGTTAGTCTGCTTTTTCTTCCGGTCTTTGTTGGTCGTCATCCTCCGGGGTTTCTTCTTCGGCCACCTCCGGGGAAGAAGTTTCCTCTTTTGTTTCCGAAGACTCTTGCTGCGCCACCTGTTCTTCTACGGCTTCTTCGGTTTCTTCTTCATCGCCTTCAATAAATGCTTCATCGGCAATGTATTCTTCAATGGCTTCTTCGTTGGGCTCGTCTTCCCTGGGCTGGTCTTCGGAAGCGGTTTCGCCGTTTGCGGGTTCTGTCGGCGCTTCGCCGGTTTCAACAGCCGCCTCTTCCAGGTGGGCATCCACCAATTCTCCATTGTCCGCAACCGCCAGCCCCTGCCCTTCTTCAAACTCCGTATGATTGACCACCGTGGGTTCTACAATTTGCTCGGCCAGCACTTCTTTGATCTTTGGCAGATCCTCCGGTGAGTTGATGCCGAAATAATCCATGAAGCTTTTGGACGTTCCGTACACCAAAGGATGCCCCGGCAGTTTTTCGTTGCGGCCGCTGATCACAACCAACTCCTTTTCCAAAAGCTTTTGAATGGCGTAATCGCTGCTCACACCCCGAATGGCTTCGATCTCGCCTTTGGTAACGGGTTGTTTGTAGGCGACAATGGCCAGGGTTTCCAGGGCCGCGGCGGACAAGCGTTTTAAAAACTTTTCGCCGTTGAGCTGCGCAACCGTTTTGTGATATTCTTTTTTGGTAAGAAACTGCCAACCGCCGCCGCTTTGCCGTACTTCGAAGGGATAGAACTCGGAGTTGTACTTTTCCACAATACCTTCCAGCGAGGCATCGATTTGCTCCACTTCAATTTTATCTTCCATAAAGCCAAAGGCCTGGTTCACCAGGTCGGTGATCTCCGCAGAAGTCAGCGGTTTATCGCTGGCAAAGATCAGCGCTTCGATGTGCGGTATGAGGTTCGAAATTTCCATGAAAACAATTTGAAAATTTGAAAATTAGCCAATTTGAAAATGATGGATTCAAAACATTTTCAAATTTTCAAATTTTCAAATCAGGTAATTAGCCCTGTAATGCCGCGGCACCACTTACAATTTCTGTCAGTTCGGTTGTAATTGCCGCCTGCCTTGCCCGGTTGTAGGAAATGCGCAGGGAACGCAACAGTTCGTTGGCATTTTCGCTGGCTTTATCCATCGCCGTCATGCGGGCCCCGTGCTCGGAGGCATTGGCATCCAGCACCGCTTTGTAGAGCTGTGTGTTCAGGATCTTGGGCATCAGTTCCGCAATCAGTTCCTCTTTATTAGGGTCAAAAATAAAATCGGCTTTTGTGGTGGCAGTAGTGTGCTGCACCTTGGGGATGGGCAGAAACTGCTCGGAAACAAAACGCTGGGTGGCGGCATTCTTAAACTCGCTGTACACAATTTCCACCGCATCAAATTCTTTGTTCAAATAAGCCCTAACAGCAGCTTGGGCAGCATTTTGCACCGCCTCAAAACTCAGGTTCAGGAAGATATCCTTATAGGTATCGCTTACATTGTAATTGTTCTTGGCAAAGTGCTCGTAGCCTTTTTTGCCAATGCTCCAAATGGTTACATGCCCCCTGGCTTGCTGGGCCGCGTATTTTTCCCGAATGATTTGCTTGGTCAGCTTGATCACATTGGCGTTATAGGCACCCGCCAGCCCACGATCGGATGTGATGACGATCAACAGCACTCTTTCCACCGCTCTTTCTTCAGCCAGTGCATTGCCGCCTTCCATTTCCGTGTTGCTCACGATATTGCTGAGCATTTCCTGCAACTTTTTAGCATACGGACGCATTTGGATAATGGCATCCTGAGCCCGACGCAGTTTGGCCGCACTCACCATTTTCATTGCCTTGGTAATCTGCTGTGTGCTTTGTACTGATTTGATGCGGTTGCGTACTTCTTTTAACTGACCAGCCATATTGAGTTTAAAGTTTCTTGTTTGTGGTTTTTAGTTGTGTGCCAGGCTTTGTATCACTTGTCACATCCCTTGCGCTGCGTCCGGCCACGGACGGATCGCACTCCTGTACTCCTTGTTCGCTACCCGGCCCGGCTTTCGGCCCGCAAAAGTACATCCTGAAAGCAGAAATTCCATAAATCGGGCAGAAATTAGACCCATAGCTTCGTTAAAGGTGAAGCCGCTGCAGATTTACCCTGTTTTTGAGGCTGAAAATTGCATTTTTCCAAAAACCGAGGCGGAGAAAATTCCTAAAATCCGGGATCTTTTTACTTTATCACCAAGAAATACCGACCGGCTACCGCACCAATTCAAACTCCTTTCTCAGCCCGTAGCTTACCCATATTTTGCCTTTCAGCGTTTCTTGGTTGACAAGTTTTTCCGTTTCTCTAAAAATTTCCACTGCAATGGGCCCGGGTTTTAATTTATCCAGCATGGCCTGCGTTACTTCAATCCTGCCATTTTGCGCCTCCACAATTTCGTTTACATCGTTGGTGGCAAAAGCCGTATCGGTAAGCGCCAGGCGCACCGGCGCTTCTCCATCTGGAAAACCGGAGAGCTGAATGACAAAAGACCCCGCAGAAACCTTTGCCGGCAACTCCGCCACTTCAAAGGCGGAAAAGTCAAAATCCTGTGGGTGTTGCCTGCCCCCGGCATCGGTAAAAACAATGGTATGCCTTCCCTGAAATTCACTCAAAGGCCGGATCAGCTCATAAAAAGCACCGGAGAGTTTTGCACTGTCCGGTTTTAATGCTGTTCCATCCAGTGTTACTCCGGCCGGGTCCGGCAGCAAAAAACTGGTTCCCTCCGGCCCGCCCATCCTGAACTGCACCATACAGGTCACTTCTTCCCGATCTTCCTCACCCCATATCCGGTAATCAAAAAAAACTCCGGCCCCCACTTTCTGCTGCTCTTTTTCCGCATTGGTGCAGGCCACCATAAGCACGGCTGCAGAAAGCAGGAGACTGGTCAGAACTCGCATCATTAATTATTTATTTCAGAATGGAAAAGTACATTAAACTACCTGCAAAAACGGGCAAGTTGTTAACTTCTGTAGGTTCTCTCAGCACACTGTAAAATTGATTTATCTTTGACGGCTCTGTCAAATTGGCTTCTAAACTATATTAGCACCTTTTTTGACATCCTATATCTCCGCCTTGCGGCGGTATAGACGAATTCATTGAATCAGAAACACTAATAACTTATATGATCGGTTTTCTATCTAAAATGTTTGGCGGCAGCAAGACTGAAAAAGACGTAAAAGCCATTTTGCCGCTGGTTTCAAAGATCAACCAACACTTCCAGGCTTATCAGTCCATTAGCAATGATGAGCTTCGTAATAAAACCCAGGAGTTTCGCCAACGCATCCAAAATTATGTAAAAGAGATTGATGAGCAAATTGCCGAAACCAGCAAAAAAGCGGATGAACTTCCGTTCAATGACCTGGTGGGCAAGGACGCCATTTACCAGGAAGTGGACAAACTGAAAAAAGACCGGGACCAGAAACTGGAAGAAATTCTTAAGGAGCTTCTTCCCGAAGCCTTTGCCGTGGTAAAGGAAACGGCCCGCCGCTTCAAGGAAAACACAGAAGTTGTTTCTAAGGCAACCGCGTTGGACCGGGATTTAAGCGTTACCAAAAATTATATTACCATTCAGGGCGATGAGGCCATTTATAAAAACACGTGGACAGCCGGTGGCGGACAAATTACCTGGAACATGGTGCACTACGATGTGCAGCTGATCGGAGGTGCTGTTTTACATTCCGGCAAAATTGCGGAGATGGCCACCGGTGAAGGTAAAACCCTGGTATCAACCCTTCCCGCCTACCTCAACGCCCTGGCCGGCGAAGGGGTGCATATTGTAACGGTAAACGACTACCTGGCCCGCCGCGACAGCGAATGGAACGGGCCCATTTTTGAATGGCTGGGGCTTAAGGTGGATTGCATCGACAAACACCAGCCCAACAGCGAAGACCGCCGCCGGGCCTATTTTGCCGACATTACTTATGGGACCAATAATGAATTTGGTTTTGATTACCTGCGGGACAACATGGTGCATTCTCCGGAAGAAATGGTGCAACGCAAACACCATTATGCCATGGTGGACGAGGTGGACAGCGTATTGATTGACGATGCCCGGACCCCTTTGATCATTTCGGGTCCTGTACCCAAAGGCGATGACCAGCAGTACCATATTTTAAAACCCCGTGTGCAGCAACTGGTAGAGGCCCAGGAAGCAATTGTGCGCCAGAACCTGAACGAAGCCCGGAAAAAATTTGCTGAAGGCGACGACGACCCCAAAAGCGGCGGCCTGTACTTGTACCGGGCCTATCGCGGATTACCCAAATACGGTCCGCTGATCAAATTTTTAAGTGAGCCGGGCATTAAGGTAAAAATGCAAAAGGCTGAAAACTATTATTTGGCCGACCAGCAGCGCAACATGCATCTGGTGGACGAGGAACTGCTCTTCCAAATTGACGAAAAAAACAAATCGGTAGACCTTACCGACAAGGGACTCAGCGCCATCACCAAAGCCGGTGAAGACCCTGAGTTTTTTGTTCTTCCCGACATTGGAGTTCGCTTGAACGATATCGAACAAAGCAGTGCTCCGGCCGAAGAGAAGCTTCGCGAAAAAGAAGCCGTCCTTTCTGAGTATGCCCAAAAAGCAGACCGCATTCACTCTGTTCAGCAATTATTAAAATCCTATACGCTTTTTGAAAAAGATGTGGAATATGTGGTGATCGAAGGTCAGGTAAAAATTGTGGACGAGCAGACCGGCCGTATCATGGAAGGCCGCCGGTACAGCGATGGCTTGCACCAGGCCATTGAAGCCAAAGAAAACGTAAAGATTGAAGCGGCTACGCAAACCTACGCCACCGTTACCCTGCAAAATTATTTCCGTATGTACCACAAGCTGGCCGGTATGACCGGTACCGCCGAAACGGAAGCCGCGGAATTGTGGAGCATTTACAAACTGGATGTGGTGACCATTCCCACCAACATCCCGGTCATTCGGAAAGACCACCAGGATTTGGTGTATAAAACCAAGAGGGAAAAGTTCAAGGCCGTCATTGATGAAATAGAGGAGCTGCGCAACGCCGGCCGGCCCGTACTGGTGGGCACCACCTCGGTGGAAGTGAGCGAATTACTGAGCCGGATGCTAACCGCCAAAAAAATCCCCCACAATGTATTGAACGCAAAACAACATGCCCGGGAAGCACAGATTGTTGCCGAAGCCGGATTGGCCGGTAATGTAACCATTGCTACCAACATGGCCGGCCGCGGTACCGATATCAAGCTGGGACCCGGCGTAAAAGAAGCCGGTGGTTTGGCCATCATTGGTACGGAACGCCACGAAAGCCGCCGGGTGGACCGCCAGTTACGTGGTCGTGCCGGTCGGCAGGGCGACCCCGGTACCTCGCAGTTCTATGTATCGCTGGAGGATGACCTGATGCGCATGTTTGGCAGCGAACGGATTGCGGGGCTGATGGACCGCTTTGGTTACAAAGAGGGCGAAGTGATCCAGCACAGCATGATCACCAAATCCATTGAAAGGGCGCAGAAAAAAGTGGAAGAAAACAACTTTGGCATTCGCAAGCGTTTGCTGGAGTATGACGATGTGATGAACAAACAGCGCAATGCTATTTACGAACGCCGCAACCACGCCTTGTTTGGCGATCGGTTGGCACTGGATATCGACAATGCTTTTGCGGTAACCGCAGAAGACCTAGTAAACAGCAACCGCGAGCAGGAAGACTACGAAGGATTCAAGCTCTCCTGCATTGTGAACTTTGGAATCGACACCGCCATTACGCCTGAAGAATTTAAAAGCAGCGACATCAACAGCCTGGTGGACCGGTTGTACAACGAAGCCATTGAAAACTACCAGCGTCATAAAGAAGAGGTCCGGAAACAGGCGGTGCCCGTGTTCAAAAACATTCGCCAAACCCAGGGACAGCATATTGAAAACGTGGTGGTGCCCTTTACTGACGGAAAAAAAGGCATCAATGTGCTGACCAACCTGGACAAAACCCTGTCCACCGATGGCGAAGAATTGTGCAATGCCATGGAACGCAACATTACCCTGGCCATTATTGATGATACCTGGAAGGAACACCTGCGGGCCATGGATGATCTGAAGCAAAGTGTGCAAACCGTTTACCTGGAGCAAAAAGATCCCCTGGTTATTTATAAAGTGGAAGCCTACAATCTGTTCAAACGCATGAGCAGCGATGTGAACCGGGAGATCGTATCGTTCCTATGCCATGCACAACTGCCGGTACAGGAAGAAGCGCCCAACCTGCGGGAGGGCCGTCAAGAGAAAACCGATATGAGCAAGATGCGGGCCAACAAGGAGGAAATTGATGCGGCCGGACAAGATTACGCCGCCAATGAAAAAGATTACTACGATCCTTCCGGCGGTGTAGCGGTGAAGCAGGAGCCCATTAAAGTGGGTCCGAAGATCGGCCGCAACGATCCTTGTCCCTGCGGCAGCGGTAAAAAATATAAAAATTGCCACGGCCGGGAAGCATAACCAATGTGTTACCGATGGAATATCATTAAGCCCTGCCCTGCAGGGCTTTTTTTTGCCGTTGAACAGGCCCAATTTTGACCTTATTTGCCCACTGTTTACATGCACTATTTATGGAAATCCTTATTAAAGAAATGACCCCAAAAGATGCCGAAGCGGTTTCGGCTCTTTCCGCGCAACTGGGCTACGAACTTGCGGCGCAACAAACGGCGGATCAAATTTTTGAGCTCACCAAAAGCAAAGACCACTGCGCCTTTGTGGCGGTACTGAACGGAAACATTGTTGGCTGGGTTCATGGTTTTAAAGCCATACGCATAGAAACCGGACCCTTTGTTGAAATTGGAGGATTGGTTGTGGATGCAGGGCACCGAAACAGGGGCGTGGGGAAAAAACTGATTGACCGGATCAAGCAATGGTGTTTTGAACAGAAGGTTTTAGCGCTTCGGGTACGCAGCAATACAAAGCGGGAAAGGGCCCACCGGTTTTATTTGAACGCTGGTTTTGCAGAAATGAAAGAACAGAAAGTATTTGGCCTGAACCTATGTGACTTTGGCCAATAAAAAAGCCCCGCAGGTGCGGGGCTTTTTTCTGTTAGAAATCTTTTTGGCCGTACTTGCGTTTGTACCGCTCGTTCAGTTGCTTGTGCTTGTCCGTCAGGTCAATCTTTCTGCCCTGGATAAACGCATCCGTTACATTGCTGGTACGCATGTCCAGAATATCGCCTTCACTGATCACAATGTTGGCATCTTTTCCTACTTCAATGCTCCCGGTTTTATCGGCTACGCCCAAAATTTTAGCGGCGTTGAGCGTCACTGCCTGCAGGGCTTCTTCTTTGGTTAACCCATAGGTTGCCGCCGTTCCGGCATTAAACATGATGTTCCGGCCCCGGGTTTGGCCATCATCATCGGAAATGGAATACAACACGCCGGCTTTTTGCAAAGCAGCCGGTGTTTTGTACGGCTGATCCACGTCATCATCCGCCAGGGTGGGAAGGCTGTGGGGCTGGTTCAGGATCACCGACACATTGTTTTCCTTTAACAGATCGGCAATCTGCCAGCTATCGCTTCCGCCAACGATCACTACGTCAAAACCAAACTCTTTTACAAAATCCAGCGCCACCAGCATTTGCTTTACGGTATTGGCGTGCACGTAGAGTTTTTGTTTTTTGTCGAACAGGTTTTTCACCGATTCAAACTTCAGGTTGGTTGCCGCATGTGCGCCTTCGCTGTGGTAGGCCTTAGCTTCGCGGAAAAAGCTTTTCAATTCGTCGATTTTGTCCAGGCCTTCTTTTACAGGATCAGAGCCCTGATCGGCATTACCACCTCTGCCGCCAAAGCCACCGAAACGGGGGCGGGGCAACAAAGCAGGCATGTATACATGAAGTCCGCCATCTGCTTTGTAAGCGGCATCCTCATAGTTCCAGGCATCCAGTTGCACCACCGAGGACTGGCCCGCCACAAAGCTGCCCTGAGGCGCCACGTTCGCCAGTAAAATGCCATTGGAACGCAAGGTGTTGATCACTTTTGAATCGGTGTTGTAGGCAACCAGGGAACGCACTTCGGGGTTCATGTCCCCAATTTCCCGCACGTCGTTGGAGGCCCGCACCGCACCGATTTCCACCAAGCCCAGATTACTTACCGGAAGGATGATGCCGGGATAAACATGCTTTCCTTGTGCATTTATTTGGGTAGCACCCGGCGGCACGGAAACGTTGGCCCCTACTGCTGCAATTTTTCCATCCGTAATAACAACCGAGGCATTGTTTAAAACCTGCCCGTTGCCCACATGCACCGTGGCATTGATAATGACGGTAGAACCGGCCTGTTTGGGGGCTGGGTAAACGGTTTCCTGCGCTTTTGCAGCCACCAGGAGACCAAGAGAGAATATGCTTAAAAATATTTTTTTCATTGTTAATGATTTAATGGTTTTCAACTTCATCGGCATCAATGGTAAGCAATCCATGGCTGTGCAAATGATCGCTGCAGGTTTGCATGATCTTGTAGCTTGGCTGTGCCGGTTGCACCGGCGCGCCGCTTCTTTTTTCTCCTACCATTTTCTTTACCAGGCGGTTTCTTTCTGCATCCACCAGCTTTTGCAACTGCTCATCCTTGGCCCTGTCGAAATAAACGGTACCATCAACAATGGTGTACAAAGCCTTGGCATAAATGCTCAATGGATGGTCGCTCCATACCACCACATCGCCGTCCTTGCCTACTTTCAAGCTGCCTACTTTATCTGCTACGTGCAACATTTTAGCAGGGTTCAGGGTTACCATTTTCAAGGCTTCTTCCTCGGTAACACCGCCGTATTTTACAATTTTAGCAGCCTCCTGGTTCAGGCGGCGGGCCATTTCCGCATCGTCGGAATTGATGGCCACGTTCAGTCCTACCCGGTGCATGATGGCGGCGTTGTACGGAATGGCATCCTGCACCTCCATTTTGTAGGCCCACCAGTCGGAGAAAGTAGAGGCGTTCGATCCGTGCGCCTTCATTTTATCGGCCACTTTATAGCCTTCCAGGATGTGGGTAAAGGTGTTTACCGTGTATCCCATCTGTTCTGCCACCCGCATGGCGCCGGTGATTTCGCTTTGCACATAGGAGTGGCAGGTAATGAACCGTTTGTTCTCTAATATTTCTACCAAAGCATCCAATTCCAGATCCCTTCTGGGCGCCACAACACCTTTTTTGTTTTTGTTGGCCTCGTATTCTTTCCATGCTTTTTGATAATCTTTTGCACGGGTAAAAGCATCAAACAGCACCTGCTCCACGCCCATCCGGGTATCGGGATAACGGTTTTGTTGGCCAGCCTGGGCAGGAGAACGTTTTACATTTTCGCCCAATGCAAATTTGATCTGGCCGGCCCAGCCTTTGAATTTCAGATCGTCATCGTTAGCGCCCCAGCGCAGCTTGATCAACTGTGTTTGTCCGCCGATGGTATTGGCAGAGCCATGCAGGATATGCGACGTAGTAACCCCACCGCTTAACTGGCGGTAGATATTAATGTCGTCCGGATTTAAATTATCCGCAATGCGGACTTCCGAGGTCACGCTTTGTCCGCCTTCGTTGATGGAAGCGGCTGCAATGTGCGAGTGTTCGTCAATAATTCCCGGCGTTACGTGTTTTCCGGTGCCGTCAATCACCCGGGCGCCGTCTGCCGAGAGGTTTTTGCCCACTGCGGCAATTTTTCCGTTACGGATCAACACGTCGGCATTTTGCAAAACACCTTCTTTTTCGTTGGTCCACACCGTGGCATTTTTTACCAAAATGGTTTCCTGGCGGGGCGCTTGTCCTTCCTCCCAGCCAAAAGGCACGAACGGATAGGTTACTTTCCCCAAAGCACCCGCGGGTCTTTTGCGGGCACTGTCGGCTTTTTGTTGCAGCGGTTCGGCAAAGCTGGCCGTCCAGGAAAAGCGGTTGCCGGCGCTGTCTTCCCCGGTGCCGGTCCAAACATTGCCGCTCACAATTCCACTCAGGCGCAGGTTGTTTTCCATTCTTCGTTCCGGCGCTACGTTGATGCGCACCTGGCGGCCGTCGTAGTAAAATTTGGAAGTCACCGTATCCTTACCAATCAGGCTTGCCGAAGAAGGCGATTTAAAATCAAGCGTGTAGTTCACCGGACCGGAAGGCGTATTCAACACCAGGTTGTACTTTCCATACATGTTGCTCCAGGCATCGTCTTTCACCCCGTATTTGGAGCCCTGCACCCAGTTTTGGAGAATGGCTGTTTTTTCATTAAAAATGGGGCCTGAAGTAATCAGGAAATTAGCCAGTTTGCCAGCGTCCAGGCTGCCTACTTTATCGTAAATACCCAACACGGTGGCCGGCGTTTTGGTTAAGGCATTGAACGCCCCGCTTTCGGAAAGGCCGTATTGAAAAGCGGTGCGCAGGTTGGCCGCAAACTGCTTTACATCCCGCAGGTCGGCAGTTGTTAAGCAAAACGGGATGCCTGCTTTTTCCATAGCGGCGGCATTGGTGGGGGCCAGTTCCCAGTGCTTCATATCACTTACCGAAACAAAACGGGCATCGGTAGGGTCCTCTACGTCCATTGCCTGCGGATAGTTTAACGAAAGGATGAACGTTGCATTGGTGGCTTTCATTTCTTTCAGGCGCTGGTACTCGTTCCCCCCACCTTTGATGATGTATTGCATTCCAAACTCGTCCCCAATTCTATCGGCACGCAGGTTGTTCCATTTGTCGCCGGCTTCAAAAATTTGGGGCAGGGATTGGTTGTCCAGCCAGGCCTGCAAACTCAGGTTCAAGCCTTCTTTGGCCGGTTTGTTTTTGTACCATTGTGCGTCCAGATAGGTTTGGCGCAGCAGGGCAATCATTCCCATCATGGAGTTGGGATAGCTTTGGGTGGAGCTTCCTTTGTTAAAGGAATAATGCGCGGAGGCCTTTTCTTTAAGCAGGGTAAAATTCTCCTTGCCATCGGCCAGGGTTACCACAGCACCTGTGCCGCGGGCAATCCCGTCTTTCACATGCGTTAGTACGGTGCCAAAACCCAGGTCCCGTAAAGATTTTGCCTTGGCTTCATCGGCTGCAAAAACCCGGTACACATCAACCTCGCTTTTAATGGCCTGGTTCCAGCCATAAGCGCCTTTGGTAGCCGTGTTGTACTGTGCGGGGCCAAAGAAGTTAAAGCCGCCCTGCCGTGGGGTGGGCGCCGGAGTGCCGTAGTCTGTGTAGATGTCAATGAAAGAAGGATAAATGTACTTGCCCTTGCAATCAATGGCCACGGCGCCTTGCGGAACCTTCACATCGGTGCCAACAGCCACAATTTTCCCATCTTTAATAACCATGGTGGCGTTGGTAAGCGTAGTGGTGGCATCTTTTACAATGGTAGCATTGGTGAATGCATAGTGCCCGGCTCGTTCGTCGGTCACTCCATTCACCGGAAAGGTGGTTTGCGCCTGAAGCACTATTGTCAGCAACAGGCTGCAAGCCGCCAAAAAGCAGTTCGCTCTTCTCATGTGGATTAAATTTTAGATTACTTTGTTAAGGAATTCATCAGCGGTTCTAAAAATAAATACTTTTTACATGCCCATTGCACAATTTATCGATCACACCATTCTAAAGCCTGGCACCACGTTGGCCGATATTGAAAAAATTTGCGAAGAGGCCCTTCAATATGGGTTTGCCGCTGTTTGCGTACCGCACTACTATGTACGAGACGCCAGACAAATACTGGACAACAACCATACGGTGAAAGTGGCTACGGTGGTGGGCTTTCCGTTTGGCTACAGCCATTACAAAGCCAAACGGACGGAAACAGAACAAGCCCTAAAGGACAGCGCCGATGAAATAGACATGGTCATGAACCTGGCGGCTTTTAAAAGCAACGACCTGGCTTATTTGGAAAGCGAAATAAAAGAAATAACCGACCTTCTCAAAGATGAAAAAACGGTTTTGAAAGTAATCATTGAAAGCGGCATCCTCGAGGAAGAAGAGATCATTAAGTGTTGTGCGCTGTACCAACACTTCCCGGTCGATTTTTTAAAAACATCCACCGGCTATGCCGAAAAAGGAGCCACCCTTGAAGCCGTTGCTCTTATGCGGCAACACCTTCCCGCCCACATCCAAATCAAGGCAAGCGGTGGCATTAAGTCCTACGCATTTGCCAAACAACTCATTGATGCCGGCGCCACCCGGCTTGGATGCAGTGCCAGCGTGGCCATTGCCCAGGGCGAAGCCGATACAAGCAAGGGCTATTAACATTACCAAAACAAACTTGGAACTATTTTTGGTACCTGTCTGACAAAAATGAATATGAAACCACTTCTTCTACTTATTGGATTCTTCACATTGAAAACCGGTTTTGCACAAACCGCCACATCCGACACCACTTCTGTTGTGGTGCATAAAGATCCCAGGGTAGATGTGTTGGCGCAAAAACAAGCCTCTGTAAACGCAGCCATAAAAAAAGCCAATGCCCGCAGCATGAAGGGCTTTCGTTTGCTGGTGATCAACACCAACAAACGCGACGAAGCCATCGATGCCAAAACAAAAGTTTATACTTATTTCCCCGAGCTGAAAGCCTACCTGGTTTACCAAACACCCTACTTCAAACTAAAGGCAGGCAATTTTAAAACCAGGGAAGAAGCGGAACGCTATAGAAAATCCCTTGCCAGTGTTTTTCCCAAAGGCGTATTCATTATCAATGACACCATAGAAATCACTCCGGAAAAAGACAAGGAAACGGAAAACGAATAACCCTTTTCCATATATTAAAAAACCATCCCGTCGAAAGCAGGATGGTTTTTATTTTTGAACAACAAATTTTTGTAACCGACCCCAGAGAAATTCACATATGCTTCTACAAAAAATTAAAGACCTGGCCAAACAATATGCTCCCGAGTTTATCCAGGTCCGCCATCATTTGCATGCGCACCCCGAATTAAGCTACCAGGAATTTGAAACCTCCCAATTTGTACAAAGCAAACTGGCCGAATACAATATTGCTTTTGACGTAAAGGCCACCACAGGCGTTGTTGGCATCATTGAAGGAAAGAACCCGCAATCCCGGGTGGTGGCGCTTCGGGCGGATATGGATGCATTGCCCATCCTGGAAGAAAACGACGTTCCCTATAAGTCCACAAAGCCGGGTATCATGCATGCCTGTGGGCACGATGTGCACACCACCTGCCTTTTGGGGGCGGCAAAAATTTTGGCCCAAACCCGGTCTGAATGGGAAGGCACGGTAAAACTCCTGTTTCAGCCCGGCGAAGAAAAAAACCCCGGCGGCGCCAGTTTGCTGATCAAAGAAGGGGTGCTGGAAAACCCCAAACCCGAGTGCATTTTTGCCCTGCATGTAAACCCCCAACTGCAAGTCGGCCATTTAAGCTTCCGTGGCGGAAAGGTCATGGCCAGCGCCGATGAGATTTACATTACCATTAAAAGCAAAGGCGGCCATGCGGCGGCGCCTCATTTAACGACCGATACCATTTTAATTGCCTCGCATTTAATTGTAGCCCTACAGCAAGTCATCAGCCGCAACCGCGATCCGTTCTCCCCTTCCGTGTTGTCCATTACTTCGTTCCAGGGCGGACACACCACCAATGTCATTCCTTCGGAGGTAAAACTCATGGGTACCTTCAGGGCCATGGACGAAGAATGGCGGTTTAAAGCACACGAGCTGATTCGCAAGCTCTCCACAGAACTGGCGCATTCCATGGGTGGTGACATAGACCTGCACATTGATGTGGGCTATCCAACCGTTTACAATAATGAAAAGCTGAATGCAGCGGCCAAAGCCATTGCCGAAACCTATATGGGAAAGGCCCACGTTGGCGAAACAGAAATACGCATGGGTGCCGAGGACTTTGGGTATTACTCCCAGCAAATTCCCGGATGTTTTTTCCGGCTGGGAACCGCCAACAAAGAAAAGGGGATCACCTCCGGCGTGCACACCCCTAAATTTAACATTGATGAATCGGCCATTGAAACGGGCATCGGCATGATGGCCACCCTTGGGGCCACCGCTTCATTTAAAGGTTAGCAATTGTATGTTACTTTTGCGGACGAAACCACCAAAGGCCTGCGGCCCAAACAAACGCCTTTAGGATCTTTCGTGGCAGCCATTGAAAAGAATTACCAATGCAGCAGTAACGGCCAATGGCGGGAGGACAGGCAAGTAAAAAGTAATTCAAATGTTGATCAAAAAACGCTAACGAGATACAGCTATAAAGAAGGGTTCCCTCTTTGAGCCGATCCGTTGGCCCCCAGTATTTATGCAAAAAGACTTAAGAAAACAGGAAGCGTTACGATATCATTCCAAAGGAAAACCAGGGAAAATCGAAGTCATCCCCACCAAAGAAGCAAAAACCCAAAGAGATCTTTCTCTGGCATACTCTCCCGGTGTAGCCGAACCCTGCAAAGAAATTGCCGCCAACAAGGAAACCGTGTATCACTATACGGCCAAGGGAAACCTGGTCGCGGTCATCAGCAACGGAACCGCGGTATTGGGCCTGGGCGATATCGGCCCCGAAGCAAGCAAGCCGGTAATGGAAGGCAAGGGCGTTTTGTTTAAAATATTTGCCGACATTGACGTTTTTGACATTGAAGTGGCAGAAACCGATCCCGATAAATTTATTCAGATCGTAAAAGCGCTGGAACCAACTTTTGGGGGCATCAACCTGGAAGACATCAAAGCACCTGAATGTTTTATTATTGAAAAAGCCCTGCGGGAGCAGCTTTCCATTCCGGTCATGCACGACGACCAGCACGGCACGGCCATCATCAGTTCAGCGGCCTTGCTGAACGCCCTGCAATTGCAAAAGAAAAAAATCGACAAGGTTCGGTTTGTGATAAACGGGGCAGGCGCCGCAGCCATGGCCTGTATTCAGTTGTATGTATCGCTGGGGGCCAAACCCGAAAATTTTTATGTGTTTGACGTAAAGGGTCCACTTCATCGCGGCCGCACCGATCTGGAAGACTTCAAGCAAAAATTTGCCAATGCCAAAGAAGACCTCACTTTGGAAAAGGCTCTGAAAGATGCGGATGTGTTTGTTGGGTTGAGCGTGGGCAATGTGGTAACAGCCGATATGGTGCGGAGCATGGCCAAAAACCCCATTGTTTTTGCCATGGCCAATCCCGATCCCGAGATCAGTTGGGACGAAGCCAAAAATGCCCGAAAAGATGTGATCATGGCTACCGGCCGAAGCGATTATCCCAACCAGGTAAACAATGTGCTCGGCTTCCCCTATATTTTTAGAGGCGCACTGGATGTGCGTGCCCGGCAAATCAACGAAGCCATGAAACTGGCCGCTGTAAAGGCTTTGGCCGAACTGGCCCAGTCGCCGGTACCCGACATTGTGAACATGGCGTACAACACAAAAACCATCTCCTTCGGGCCCGACTACATTATCCCCAAACCCCTCGACCCCCGTTTGCTGGCCACCGTGGCACCGGCTGTAGCCAAAGCGGCCATTGAAAGTGGTGTGGCGCAAAAACCCATTCACAACTGGGAAGGCTATGTCAATGACTTAGACAAAAGATTGGGGCTGGATAACCAGGTCATGCGCATTTTAGGCAACAAGGCCCGCCGCGATCCCAAGCGCATTGTATTTGCCGAAGCCGATAATGTAAAGATTCTCAAAGCCGCCCAGATTGTTATTGACGAAGGCATTGGCTACCCCATTTTGTTAGGCGATGAAAACAAAATACGGGTGATTGCCCAAGCCAATGGAATTGACCTGGAAGGCCTGCCCATTTACGATCCCCGCAGCGATGAAATGGAAGGAAAACGCAACCAGTACGCCGAACTGTTTTTTGCCAAGCGGCAGCGCAAGGGGTTCAATTATTACGAATCCAAAAAAACAATGAAGGACCGCAACTATTTTGGTTGCATGATGGTGGAGACCGGCGATGCCGATGCCATGATCTCCGGCCTGACAAAAAATTATCCCGACACCATCCGTCCGGCCCTGCACTGCATCGGACTGGAGGAGGGAGCCAACCGCATCGCAGGCATGTACCTGATGCTCACAAAAAGAGGTCCTTTGTTTTTGGGCGATACCACGGTCAACTTCAACCCAACGGCCGAAGAATTGGCAGAAATTACATTGATGGTCGCAAAAGAAGTACGCCACTTCAACATCGTTCCGCGTATCGCCATGCTCAGCTACTCCAATTTTGGAAGCAGTAATTCGCCGGAAGCCAGGCTGGTGGCCAAAGCACGGGACTTGGTTAAAAAAGAAGTACCCCAACTGATTGTGGACGGCGAAATGCAGGCAAGTGTGGCTTTCAACAACAGTATTTTAAAAGAAAATTACCCGTTCAGTGAGCTGGTGGATAAAGACGTAAACACCTTGATCTTCCCGAACCTGGCTGCAGGCAACATTGCCTACAACCTGTTGAAGGAAGTGGGCTCCGCCGATGCCATTGGCCCGATTTTATTGGGCTTAAAAAAACCGGTACACATTCTGCAGTTGGGAACCTCTGTGCGCAACATTGTAAACATGGCCACGATTGCCGTGGTCGATGCCCAACTGAAAGGACAAGCCGCTTCGGAGGAAATGATCCGCCGTTCGCCCTGGTGGAAACGCCTGAAGAAAAAAAGCAGTTAGTTTATTGAGGACAGCCGGCGCTGTTAAGGGCTGATGGCACAAGTAACCTGATGCCGTTGAAAGTTGTAACTTAAACCCGATGCGTGTTCAACCTGGTTGATGAATAGTAACAGACCGGCAATAAAATAAATTTTATGTCCTTTTTCGAAGAGGTAGGAAAGTTTTTACTCATGATGAAGGGGATGTTTTCCAAACCAGAAAACTGGAAGATGTACTGGAAGGAATTCATGCACCAATGCGCAGAAATCGGCATGGGCTCGCTGTGGATTGTGGTCATCATTTCTGTTTTCATGGGTGCGGTGTCCACCCTGCAAACGGCCTATCAGCTCACCAACCCCCTGGTTCCGGCCTACACCATTGCACAAATTGTTCGGGACACAGTGATTCTTGAATTTGCCCCAACCCTGGTTTCCATTGTGTTGGCCGGAGTGGTGGGCAGTAAGATTGCGGGTGAATTGGGCAATATGCGGGTGTCCGAACAAATTGATGCCCTGGAGATCATGGGCATCAACACCAAAGCTTATTTGATCCTGCCCAAAATTGTGGCGGCCTTAATGGTTGTTCCCATGCTGATCATCATTGCGGCCATGTTGGGGATTTGGGGCGGAAAGGTGGCGGGGTCCATGTCCGGCATTATTTCCGGCGACGAATTCAACAAAGGGCTGTTGGCCGGCTTCATTCCCTATAACGTGTTTGTCGCCATGGCCAAAGCCTACACCTTTGCCTTTTTAATTTCCAGCATCTCGTCTTATTATGGATATTATGTCAGGGGAGGCGCTCTTGAAATTGGCCGGGCCAGTACCAAGGCAGTTGTGGTCACCTGCGTGTCCATCTTATTTGCCGATTATCTTTTGTCCGCCATTTTACTGATCGGCCAATAAAGCTGCGGCCCACTTAAGAATTACCCCGGCAGGCCTTGCGATTTTGCGTTGGGACATTTTTTTGTTTTTCTGGCCAGATATGTCAAATTTTAGGATATGATTGAGGTGAAGAACTTAAGCAAAAGCTTCAATGGCAAAACCATTTTAGACAATGTGAATGCGGTGATGAAACCCGGACAGTGTAACCTGGTCATTGGCGCCAGCGGCAGCGGAAAAACCGTATTCATGAAATGCCTGGTGGGCTTGTTGCATCCAGACCGTGGCGATGTTTTGTACAACGGGCAGAACTTCACCCAAATGACTACCGAACAAAAAAAAGAAGTCCGCAAGGAAATCGGCATGCTTTTCCAGGGCTCGGCCCTGTTTAGCAGCATGACTGTGGAAGAAAATATTGTTTTTCCCCTGGATATGTTCACCCGCACCAGCCGGAAGGAAAAGCTGGACCGGGTAAACGAGGTCTTAAAAAGGGTGAACCTGGAAGGAGCCAATAAAAAATTTCCTGCCGAATTAAGCGGAGGCATGATGAAACGGGTGGGCATTGCCCGGGCCATTGTGCTTAATCCCAAGTATTTGTTTGTGGACGAACCCAATTCCGGACTTGACCCGCAAACCTCTGGCCTGATTGATCAACTGATCAAAGAAATTACCGTTGAGTACAACATAACCACCGTTGTCAATACCCACGATATGAACAGCGTGATGGAAATTGGCGATCATATCATTTATATGTACCACGGCAACAAGGAATGGGAAGGAAACAATAAGGAAATTATTTTCAGCGATAACAAAAAACTAAACGAGTTCATTTTTGCCTCAGAGTTTTTGCGGGACGCAAAGGATATGCGCATGCTGGAAGAAACCGGAAAGATCTCCAACGAACGCAACATGGAAGAACTGACCAACGAAGACGCTCCGCCTTTGATTCCTCCCGAAAGTTAGTTTTTCCTGCTTTGAAAGTTGGATCATCATAAGGTCTTGGCCTTAGAAAAAACTCATACACCAATTGTCTTTGAAATCCGGCCCGTCCTTTTTCCAACAACCTTATTTTTTTCTGCTCCACACAATAAAATCTGTTGGAGGGATTTTGTCCACGCCCAGTTGCCGGAGCATGGTTACCAATTGCCCGCGGTGGTAGGTGCCGTGATGAAACAAGTGCAGCAACATTTGGTAAACCGGTTGCTTGAACTGCTCCCGTTTGGAGTTTTGATAAATAAACTGGTGCTGCAGCATATGCTCCTGGGCTTGAATGACCCAGTCGTTCCATTGCCGGTTTTGCTGCAACAAGCTCTCCGAAGCTTCCTTCATGTTTCCATGAAAACTTTCCGATGGCGCCACAATCCTTTCGCTTAGCTTCATTCGCTGCCACCAAATGGATTCGGCATTCCACATGTGAACCACGGTTTTCAGCAAACTATCAAAACTGCTGGCCACGGTTTGGGTTTGCTTTTCCTCCGGCAATGCATTGATCGCCTCCAGCAATTGTTGATTGGCCCAAATATGATAAGCAGAAAGCTGTAGTAAAACTTCTTTCATTCTTCAACCCGATTGGTAAAGACTGCGAAGCGGGCCGGCTGTGTGCCCCCCCTGCTCCACCGGTCAATTAAATTCTAAATACATTTGAAATACGAATTAACAAAACTTGGTTGTACTCATGGACAAAAATTTTCCGCTGAAAGGATTTGGCTCTGCCGCCATACACGCTGGTCACGAACAAGACCCCCGCTATGCCCACCTCACGCCTATTTATGCTTCCAGCACCTATGTGTACGACACGGCCGAGCAGGGCATGAAACGCTTCAGCGGCGAAGAGCCCGGCTACATCTACTCCC
Organism: Bacteroidota bacterium; assembly: GCA_023392575.1. Classification (GTDB taxonomy): domain Bacteria; phylum Bacteroidota; class Bacteroidia; order Chitinophagales; family Chitinophagaceae; genus Flavisolibacter. Next base: position 20,478 of record JAEVYV010000298.1, read on the forward strand.
GCTGGGGCAACCCCACCCTAACGGAAGCGGCTGAAAAAATTGCAGCCCTGGAAACCTTTGGATTGGATGTGGAGGTAAAAGGCATTTTGCATGCCTCGGGCATGGCCGCCATTTCCACCTTGCTGTTTGCCAACCTAAAAGCGGGCGACAAGGTCCTGTCGCATTTTTCGTTGTACGGCGGGTCCAATGAATTGCTTTATAAGGTACTGCCCGAGTTCCATGTAGAACCCATCATTGCGGACCTGCGCAACCTGGAGGAGGTAGAAGGGATCATAAAAAGCAACCCCGGCATCAAGCTGATGTACCTGGAAACACCGGCCAACCCCACGATCCAGTGCGTGGACATTGCGGAGTTGAGTAGAATTGCCAAACGCCACAACCTGATCGTGGCCTGCGACAACACCTTTGCCACCCCTTATTTACAACAACCCTTTAAATACGACGTGGACTTTGTGGTTCATTCCACCACCAAATTTTTAAACGGGCACGGCACGGCTATTGGC
>JAEVYV010000311.1 GCA_023392575.1 Bacteroidota bacterium
GTCGTTGGTCTTTGTTCTTTAATGCAAATGCACCAGCGGATTGGTTGGGTTGAACACGCCATCGGGGTTGTAATGCCATACCCAGGCGTGCAGCAGCCACAAGCCAAAATCGGTATTTTCGTCCCATTTGTCCAGAGTGCCGGTAAACCCCTGCGGCGCCTTGCGTGACAGCTTAAGGGGTACAGCGTATTCCACCGCTACCAATTGTATGCTTCCGTCTTCATTCTTATTGTACACCAGGATCTCGGGGCTTCTGGGATCAAATGTGGCGTCCAATAATTTAGACTTCATGTAATGGAATCCCATATTGGGCACCGTTACGTCGATGTCAGCATAACCGTCCTTGATGGCATTTTTGATGTCGCGGTACCGGGCTGTTGCGGCGCGGGCCTGCTGTAGTTCCCAGGCTGTTTGAGAAGGTAGTCCCCGATACTCGTTCACAGCGTTGCCCTCACCAACCACCCGCAGCGCATTTCCGCTGGCCGTGTTTCGGCTGTTGGTGGCCTGAATTTCTTCGTCCGTTGTTTGGGCGGCTTCTTTTTTACACCCGGTAAAAGCAGCAAAGACCAGCATGAGACAGATGAACAGGACCGTTTTGCCATGGAAGCCGTTGCATATCGTTAAAGAACTTCCCTTACAGCCCAAAGTGCTGTTGCAAGATTTTTTCATTTTCTTTTGTTTTTTGAATTAGAAAATCGAAATCAAGGGCAGGAAAATAACTACGGTTTTGTTGAGCCGTTATTTAGCCGTTGCCGGGCTGATGGTGGTTGAAATTTCAGTGATGGTGTTGGCGGGGAAGCCACCTTTTCTAGCGTGTTCCCTGATGAGTTCTTCGTTTTCGGCCTTATAAATGCAAAAAATCTTGTTCCCCGTTACATAGCTGTGTATCCATTGGATCTGCGGGCCCATTTCCTTCAGTACAGTGCAGGAGGTTTGCGAAACGCTTTTCAGCTGCTCGGCAGTAAGGCTGCCGGCACCCGGTATTTCTCTTTCAATAAGATAGGTCTTTAGTTCCGTAGCGGCTTTGGCATTTTGGGTGGTGGTTTTCTGGCCCATGGATAAATAACCGGCAAAGAGAAAAATGGCAAGGAGAATGCATCGGTTGGTCATCGTTTTCATAATTTAATTTTTAAAAGTTAGAAGATGACTAAAGATAGCATGCGCACCAAGCCTGGTCCTATAACAAACCATTCAATAAATGGTAAATAATCTGGAACAAATCGTTCAGTGAATAGTAAAAATCGTTCAGCGTTTAGTTCAGAGCAATTCAATGTAATTCATGGGGAGCAGTCCATACTTCTTTTTAAAACATTTGGTGAAATAAGACGGGCTGGTAAATCCGGCATCAAAGGTTACCTGGGAAATGTTGTAGTGCTTTTTTTTCATCAGCCCCTTTGCTTTTTCCAGCCGAAATTCTTTTAAAAGCGCATTGGGTGAGAGGCCGGTAAGCGATATTGTTTTTCGGTACAACTGCGATTTACTCATGGCCATGGTTTGGCAATAATCTTCAACATCAAAATCGGGATCTTGCCAGTTTTCTTCCAGTACGTTGAATAATAATTGAAGCAGGGCCTCGTCTTGGGGCGCCAGGGTTAAAAAATGGTTTTTCCGGTAATGAAACTGATCTTTTGAAACCAGTTCTTTAACAGATGAAGTCATAGCCACCCGGAAGTACTTGGCAATGGAACACACATATTCAGCCAGTTGCAAAGTATCGCCAAAGAGTTTGTCGCTTTTTTGAACAGGCTCGCCGGAATTGATGCTCATTCTAAATCCAATCGTGTCGGCATCGGTAACCGGCATCTCTTCCTGAATGGCCAGTGCACAGGAAACCGCCCTGGCAGCGGACGTAAAGGAAATGATAAACCCGCTTCCTTCGTTCTCCACTTCCCGGCCTCCGTGTAGCGCCAGGTTTTTTCGGATCAGGCGGTTGTGTGCACTCAGCAGTTCATGTGCTTTTTCCCGCCCCAGTTTATAGTGCAACAAAACCGGGTCAGTGGTTTTGGTGACCAGTAAAATACGCAAGGATGGATCGTTGATGATCTTTAGACCCTCTTCGGAAACCTCTGCCTCTGCAGGATCGTAGACCCTGCCCAAAAAAGACTCCACCACCGTACTGTTTACTTCAATTATTTTGTGGGGGATCAGGCCGTGTGCCCTGTTGTGGATTTCGATTACAGCCTCTTTGGATGGCGCTTCTATCAAACAAAATACACTTTCTCGTCCCTCATCGATCCAGTACGTCATGCAACTGCATCCGTATTCTTCCTGGTGGAGTAAATCCTGTCTATGGGCTCCGGCAACATCCCTGGCTTTAACACCCGGAACAATGTGAACATCCATATAGATAGGCATGGCTTTATATTTAAATTTATCCCAATGTACTATTTTTTTTAAGCTGTGCTTAATCTGGAAAAGAAATCAGCGAGGCTGGGAGTTACTCTTCAATAAAGCCGTTGCGGCGGACCAATGCTTGTAAGGCTAACCCTTGCGGGATGATATACTGTGAACATAGTTGGTTTTCCCCTTCCATTCCAGGCGATTCTTCAAAACGGGTCCGTAACAATATGTTCATGCCTGAATGGACAAACGACGGCGGGCAATGCTTATTTTGCGGTTTTATCCTAGCGAGACGCTCCGTACATGAAGAAGTTTTTTATAAATGCCGGTCTGCTGCTGGCCTTTTTGCCTGCACACACCCAGGAGGATACGACATCAACATTGCTGGATTCTCTGGTGCTTACCTCCCAGCGCACAACACAAAAACTCCATTTAATTCCTTACAGCGTTGGTGTGCTGAAGCAGGCAGCTTTGCAGGATTTTGGCACAAGAACGACTCCTGAAGCTTTAACACTGGTCAATGGAGTGTTTGTGCAAAAGACCAATCACGGCGGCGGTTCGCCTTTTCTAAGAGGATTGACCGGCAACCAGACCTTGACGCTGGTGGATGGCATCCGTTTGAACAATTCCACTTTTCGGTATGGCCCCAATCAATATGTCAACACCATTGATCCGTACAGCATTCAAAAAATGGAAGTAGCCAAGGGTACCGGATCGGTGCAATACGGATCGGACGCACTGGGTGGCGTGATACAGGTATTTACCAAAGAACCGGCATTTTCTTCGGATAAGCATTGGCGTGGAAAGGCAACAGGAAAGTATATGTCCGGCGGCATGGAAAAAACCGTAAGGGGTGAAGCGGCCTACAGTGCGCAACAGTTTGCAGCGCAAATGGGAGCCACGTATCGTCATTTTGGCGATCTTATTGGAGGCGACACTACCGGAAAACAATCTCCCTCCGGTTATAAAGAACTGGCGCTGGATGTAAAAACAAAATTTCTGTTACAGCCCCATTTGCAACTGACTCTGGCCCACCAGTTTCTGCAACAGCAGGACGTTGCTGTTTTTCATAAAATAAAATTGGAAAATTATGCACTTAACGAAATGAGTCCCCAGCAAAGAGCACTGACCTATGCCAAACTGTATTGGTCTTCCGGCAATAGTTTGTTCAGGGACATCAACCTGATTGCCTCCCTGCAAAACAGCCTGGAGCAAAGGAACAGCCGCAAAAACAACAGCAGCGAATGGCGTCGGGAAAAGGACAAGGTCAACACCTTTGGGCTAACGGCCGATGTGTTCTCTTCCATCCGGTCCTGGTGGACGGCCAACTCGGGCCTGGAGCTTTACCGGGATAAAGTGCATAGCACCAGAGAAGACCTCAATACCGGCACAGATTCAAAAACAATCAACCGCGGACTGTATCCCGATGGCTCGGATTATGGCAATTACTCCGTTTTCAGTCTGCATCATTTTCAGATGCATCGTTTCAATGTGGAAGCAGGCCTGCGCTACAATTTCTTTTCCATCAATCTGACCGATACCAGTTTGGGAAAGATAAGCCTTCAGCCTTCGGCACTGGTTTACAACCTGGCGGTTCAATACCGCTTCAGCAGCCTGCATCATTTTTACGCAGCCTGGAACATCGGCTACCGGGCGCCCAATATTGATGATATGGGGACGCTGGGCATTGTTGATTTCCGGTACGAAGTACCAACGGCGGGTTTGAAGCCCGAGCGGTCAAGGCAGGTGGAAGCGGGGTATAAGTTTCATTCCCCAAAACTTTCTGCAACGGTTGCAGCCTACTATATGCATCTGGATGATCTGATCACCCGGATCAAAATAGAAGGCGAGATGATCACTGGTTATCCGGTTTATCAAAAAGAAAACGTGGAAGAGGCGTATATCAAAGGGGCTGAAGCCGAAGTGAACTGGAAGGTTGCTAAGAACTGGCTGGTTCGCAGCGCTGTGTCCTATACTTATGGCCAGAATCTTACAAAGAAGGAGCCGATGCGCCGCATCCCACCTTTTAATGGATCGGCCCAGATCAAATACAATAATCAGAAATGGTTTGGTGCCTTTGAACTATTGTGTGCGGCCAAACAGCACCGGTTGGCACAGGGTGATAAAGATGATAACCGTATTCCTGTGAGCGGCACACCGGGCTGGCAGGTAATGAACCTTTATGCCGGTTATAAGTTAGGAGTGATGAAATGGAACCTGGGCGTGCAAAATCTGCTGGACAAGGATTACCGCACACATGGTTCGGGGATTAACGGTGTGGGCAGAAGTGCATGGTTGTCTTGCTCGGTTCAATTATAGATGAAGTGATATATTGGTTTTATGAAGAAGACTAACTAATATAAAATTGGTTTCCTGCTGATGCAATCGCATCCGCAATGGTGAATAGTGAATTGGCAATAAAATCCATCAATTGGAAAATGATTGGGCATAAAGTTGCCATTGACAATTCACCATTCACCTTCAAATCCTGTCCATAAAAAAGCCCGGAAGCTTTGACAGCATTTCCGGGCTTTTGATTTATTTCGTTGTCGGATCAATCCTTATCTTTTTCTTTAATCCCTCTGTCTTCTTTGTGGTTTCTTTTCAGGAAAGCAGCCCGAACCGGTGAGGGCGCCGGTGTGCCTTTGATGCCCTGCCACAAAATTTCGTTGAAGGTAAGATCGGGTACAGCATCTTCTTTCGACCAGTCAAATTTTTCCGAGAGAATAGACAAAGCCGTATTCGCCGGGTTCTTATCATTCAAATCCACATTGGCCGGCAGGTGATCGAAAGGCGTGTAATCCGGTGTGCTGGTAAAGCACCTCCACATCGGTGTTGCCGCCGCATCGTACTGGGTCATGGGCGGCATGCCCAGTATCAGTTCAATGGTGCGCAACATGCCGGAGGTAGAGTACATGGTGTGGTCAATGTGTTTTCTTTTTACGTACGGACCTACTACATAAGCCGTGCTGCGGTGGGCATCCACATGATCGGGACCGTTTTGTGCATCATCTTCCAAAATAAATACCACACTTTCTTTCCACACAGGGCTCTTGCTTAAATGATCGATGAACATTCCCACGGCCAGGTCATTGTCGGCCACATGAGCAAAGGGAGTAGGTTTGCCGGCTCTCATGCCTTCCGTATGATCGTTGCCGAAACGAAGGGTAGTTAACTGAGGTAAGGCATTGGCTGCTACCAGGGAATCGAAATCTCTTTTCCATTGGTAAAAACGGGTGGTGTCTCTCACACTTAAATCATAGCCGGTATAATTGGCCGTGCGGCCTTTCAATACCTCAAGGGTTGGTTTGCCCTTGGAAACAAATTCGCCATACGAACGGAAACTCACCCCATGCCGGGCACTATGATCCCAAATGAATCCATCTCTGTTGTTGGCGATCTTCCGTTCACCTTCACCGCCGTAGGTGCCGCCCCGGCCGCCATAGCTGGAGGGCCAGGTTTTTTCCAGGTAGTCGTTGGCGTAGGCGCCCATGCTCCAGTTGTGTCCGTCGGCGCTCACTTCCGCGTCCACATAAAAATTGTCCAGCAGCACAAACTCCTTTACAATCTTGTGCTGGTTGGGCGTGATGCGTTCGCCAAACAACAGCAAACTGGTATCGCCGTTGCCGCCCGGTACATCGCTGAGCACCTGGTCGTAGGTCCGGTTTTCTTTAATGATGTAGAAAACGTATTTGATGGGGGATTTGTCGCCGACTTTCATTGGAATGGGATTCCCGGCTTCGCCTTCCGCATGCAATTCTTTTTCTTTGGTGTATGGCGTGTTTTGATAAACGGCCTGCGAATAAACGCTCAACTGCTGCGCAGAGGGCTGATCGATGATACTTAAGGTACCCTGGAACAGGCCGGCAATGTATTGCACTTTCGCTGGTTCGGTGCTGTCGCCGGCATGCCTTAAAACCACTTGCTTAGTGGCGGCAGGATTGGGGCCCAGCGGATTGGCAAAAGACGACAAGCCTTTGCCGTTGGTAACATAAATTTTCTTGCCCACTACTTTTACATTGGTAGGATACCAGCCCACCGGTATGAAACCTTTGGATTTGCTTTTGCGGGGCTCCGACACATCGAAAACAGCCAGGCAGTTGTTGTCGGCATTGGCAATGTAGAGGGTTTTCTGGTCTTCGCTCAGCGCCAGTCCGTTGCTGGTAGAACCGCTGGGGGCATTGGGATAGAGTGCCGCATTCAACGTTTCAATGACCTCGTGAGTCTTGGTGCTGATGACAGAAACAGAATTATCATTGGCATTGGCTACATATAAATACAAACCGTTTTTGCTGATGACCATTTCATTGGGATGGCTGCCCACAGCAATCTCTTTGGTTATTTTTTGCTGCGCAATATCATAGACCAATATCTTTCGGCCGCCCCAGGAGCTGATATAAAGGCTCTTTTTGTCGTTCGACAGTTTACAGGTATACGCTTCCGATCCCAGTGATACTTTGTTCAGGATCTTTTTGGTTTTTAGATCGAATACATACAAACTGTTGTCTTCTTTCGTGACCACAAATAATTTGTGGTGGATGGTTTCATCAAGATCCAGTCCGGCCGTGCCGATCCGTTTAGGCCATTTATCGCCCAAGACAAGAGAGTCCACCAAACGCAGCTTGTTGTGCACGATCGCATATTTCTTCACCTGGTTATCATGCCCGCCCGAAGCATAAATAAATTGATCATTCTTGCTGAAGGCAAGCCCGTACCACGACTTGGCAATGATAATGCTGTCCAGCCTTTTACCGGACTTCAGGTCAAAGAGGTCAATGGTCTGTGTGCTTTGCCCGTTGTTGGTGACGGCTATGTACTTTTTGTTGTTGCTGACCACCAGGTTCAGGGGCAGATCGCCCAGGGGAATGTTTTTTCCAACCGGTGTCAGGGACCAGCCATTCGGAAGGCCGACCCTCTTTTTTTCCAGTTCTGCAAGCGTTTGTGCAGAAGCGTTATTCATTAGCAGGAAGAAGGCTAATGCAAAGGATACAAATTTGATTGGGTTTGTCATGCCACAAAGCTTCATTTGTTTTTGATAAGTTGTATCAGGTAACAATTGATTCATACAAACTTAACAATGCAACTCCTTAACAATCAGTTTTTTATTCACTAACAATTTGTTAATGCACCGCCTCTACCTTGCCGCCCGTTAACAACTCACACTATTTAAAGAATAACCAACATTATGAAGAAGGCTTTAGTGTCAAGAACATTGATGAAGTTCTCATGTGCAGCCGTTTCGCTGTTCTGCTGTTATGTGCCGGAGGCGAAGGCGCATGCGGAATATGAGTATCGAAATGAGCAGGCAAGCCAGGATGAAATTGTTTCTGGTATCGTTACCGATGAAAATGGTAACCCGCTGGTGGGTGCCAGTGTTATGATCGCAAACGCAGGCATCGCAACAAGCACCGACGGCGAAGGCCGGTTTCGGTTATCCCTGGCGCCGGGAAGTTATACCTTGTCAATAAGCTTTGTTTCTTTTCAAGCCCATTCGCAAAACATTGTAGTCAAACAGGGGCAGTCCCTTTCGCTAACCATTGCACTCAGCCCGGTAAAATCCGAGTTGGGCGAAGTGGTGGTGGTGGGTTATGGAACACAAAAGAAAGTACACCTTACCGGTGCGGTAGCACAAATCAGCTCGGAACAATTGGAAAACAGACCGGCCCCTAATCTGACCCGTATGCTACAGGGCGCCCTTCCCAACCTGAACCTGAAGATGGTGGATGGAAGCCCCACCCGCGGAGCTACCTACAACATCCGTGGTATTACCTCCATTGGCGCCGGCGGCAGTGCGCTGGTATTGATTGATGGAGTGGAAGGTGATCCCAACCTGATCAATCCGAATGACGTGGAAAGCGTATCTATATTAAAAGATGCCTCCTCGGCGGCCATCTACGGTTCCCGCGCCGCTTTTGGCGTGGTGCTGATCACCACGAAGTCGGCCAAAAAAGGCAAGGTGAAGGTAGATGTGAGCAGCAGCTACTCCGTCAACCAGCGCACCGTTACCCCCAAGCTGGTTACCAACGGTTACCAGTGGGCGAAAAATTTTGATGAGGCCTTCAATGCCTGGTACGATTACAACTCGCACCCCATTTCGGTGAACAATATTTTCCCTTTCTCACTGGAATACCTTGATGCCTTAAAGCAGCACGACGAAGATCCATCCCTGCCGGATGTGGTGTACAACGATGCCAAACAGCGCTATGAATATTTCGGCAACACCGATTGGTTTTCTGTTCTCAATAAGAAAAACATTCCTTCCACCGAGCAATCCATCAGCATCTCGGGCGGTTCGGACAAAGTGAACTATTATGTTTCCGGACGGTATTATTTCCAGGATGGCATCTTTAATTACAGCCCTGATAAATACAATAAATACAATGTGCGGGCCAAGGGCGATGTAAAGATTGCCCCGTGGCTGACGTTCCAAAACAATTTTGATCTTTCCAATTACACCTATGGCTACCCAATGTTTGCCGATGGCGATGGCAACGTGTGGCGTCAGATGGAACACCAGGGTTACCCCATGGCGGTTATTTACAACCCCGATGGTACATATACCCATACCGGTGCTTATACAGGTGTAGCTTCTTACATAGAAGGGAACAACCGGTCCAATCGTTCCAATTTGTATTTACGAAACACCGCAGGTTTTGTTGCAAAGCCTTTGAAAGACCTGCTAACCCTGAAGGCAGATTTTACCTATGCCCGGGAGTTTCAGGAAGAGACCAGAACGAACAACTACATTAACTACAGCATAGCGCCGGATGTAAGCTCCCGCTTTGGACGCAGCCTGCTTCGTGAGTTCAGCAACAGGGATAAATACCTTGCGGCGAACTTCACAGCCGATGTGGCCAAAAGATTGGGCGATCACGACCTGAAAGCCCTGGTGGGTTACAATGTGGAAGAATTTGCTACAAAGAATTTTAATGCCAGCAGGGATGGCATTCTCATTCCTTCCATGCCTGATTTTAATTTAATGGATGGATTGAACTACACCGTAACGGGCGGTGGTAGCGAGTGGGCTTACCTGGGCCTATTTTATCGTTTGAACTATGCTTTTAAAGACCGCTACCTGGTCGAATTCAATGGCCGGTATGATGGTTCATCCAAGTTCCCTTCCAACCAGCGCTATGGTTTCTTTCCTTCTGTTTCTGCCGGATGGAGAGTAAGCAAAGAGAATTTTATGGAAGCAACCCGTTCCTGGCTGGATGAACTAAAGCTTCGTGCTTCTTATGGTTCCCTGGGTAACGGAAACATTTCTCCCTACCGGTTTATGGAGCAAATGGGCGTGAGCAAAACCAGTGTGGTGCTGGGTGGCGTGCAAAGAAACTATACGCAATTGCCCGGCGTGGTGCCGGCCGGTCTTACCTGGGAGCGGTCCACCACGCTTGACTTTGGTGTTGACCTGGGCTTGTTGCAAAGAAGACTGAATTTAACCTTCGATTGGTACGACCGGAAGACCTACGATATGTTTACCGCAGGCCAGCCCTTGCCAAACGTGTTTGGTGCGGCAGTGCCCTCCGGCAACTTTGCCGATCTGTCTACCAAAGGTTGGGAGCTGACCCTGTCCTGGAAAGACAACACGACCTTATTTGACAAACCCTTTTCCTATAGCTTCTCTGGTTCATTGTGGGATAGCAAATCTTATATCACCCGGTTCAACAACCCCACCAAAATCCTGTCTTCTTACTATGTAGGTCAGGAAGTGGGGGAGATCTGGGGTATACTACTTTAGGATTCTTTCAGACAGATGATGAAGTAAGCAAACATGCCGATCAAAGCTTTATCCGCAATTCCAACAACAACGTATGGCTGGCCGGTGATCTGAAGTTTGCCGACCTCAATGGTGATGGTGTGGTGAACTCCGGGAAGAACACGGTAAACGAACCCGGTGACAGAAGTGTGATTGGTAATACCTCGCCCCGCTACCAGTATGGCTTTACCACCGCCTTGCAGTGGAATGGCTTTGGTTTGTCCGCCTTTTTCCAGGGCATTGGCAAACGCGACTGGTATTTTGCACCCGAAGCCGGCTTGTTTTGGGGGCCCTACAACCGCCCTTATGGCTACCAGCCGGAAAAGATGCTGAATGATTTGTGGGATCCAAAAACCAACCCCAATTCTTATTTCCCCAGGTATAGAGGCTATACTGCTTTGGGTGTAGACAGGTCGTTGGGCGCCCCGCAAACCCGCTACCTGCAGGATGCCAGCTACCTGAGGTTAAAAAGCCTGACCCTGGATTATACGCTTCCGTCCAAACTGGCCCAAAAGATGGCCATGTCCCGGGCTTCGGTTTACGTAACCGCACAGAATGTATTCACCCTTTCGGGTTTGTTTAAGCATACCGACAATTTTGACCCCGAGGTGATGGAAAGTCCTGTTGGTGATCTGACCAACGGAAGCGGACAGGGTTATGCCTATCCCATGCTGAAAACCTTTACCGTGGGTCTTAATGTATCCTTCTAATTACCATTTAAAAAGTGAACCTCATGAAATGTAAGAATATAATGATTCCCGCTTTTGCCGGCCTGTTCGCTGTGGCATCGCTGGGCTCGTGCAAAAAAGAATTTTTGGAGAAAAATCCGCTGGACAAACTGGTGCCTTCGGGTTTCTTTAAAACCAAGGAAGACCTTGAACTCTACACCACCTCATTTTATCAGCGCATGCTGCCCACGGGGCTGGCTATTGTGCAGGATGATGAGATGGGCGAGTACACCTCCAAAAACCAGTCGCCCATGTTTATTGCCGGTTCGTACTCCCCGGTGAACGAAGGAGCATGGAACTGGACCAACCTGCGCAACATCAACTACTTCCTGGAGAAGTTTAACAACCCGGCCATTCCGCAGGAAGCCCGCAACCACTACGAAGGCATTGCCCGTTTTTTCAGGGCCTATTTTTATTTCGATAAAGTGCAAACCTATGGCGATGTGCCCTGGTATGGCAAAACCCTGGCAACCGACGATCCGGATCTGTATAAGAAAAGAGATCCCCGGGCCCTGGTGATGGATTCGGTTTTGGCCGACCTTAATTTTGCCGCCACGCATATTTACGATACAAAGGATGCCTCGTCTTCTACCGTAACAAGACAGGTGGCATTGGCTTTCAAGTCAAG
>JAEVYV010000321.1 GCA_023392575.1 Bacteroidota bacterium
GTCAACAGGTTTTCTATTTTATAGCCATTGGTCAAAGCAAATTGCAAAGCACCTTCGCCCACCAATTGCACATGCGGCGTTTTTTCCATCACCAGCCGGGCAATTTTTATGGGGTGCAGGATGCCTTCCAAAAACATTACGGCGCCGCAGCTGCCGTTTTCGTCCATAATGCAGGCATCCAGCGTTACTTTTCCATCCCGGTCGGGCAGGCCGCCATAGCCCACGCTTTGATCCGCCGGGTCCGCTTCGGGCACCTGGACACCGGCTTCCACTGCGTCCAAAGCCCTGCCGCCAGTACCCAAGATTTTCCAGGCTTCGGCATTGGCTTTTACATTGGGTGCCCAGGTGGAAATCACCAATGCCCGGTCTTTAAGCCCATGGGGCCCACCGGCAGCCGTCGCGGCGGCGTTTTTAAACATGAAACCCAGCGAGCTTAGTCCTGTAGCTTGCAAAAAGCGGCGGCGTGTAAACATAATTTATCAAATAAGGTTTGTTAAGTAATATTGGGCGGAAATTAGGAAACTATTGAATTAGAATTAACGAAAACAATTCGAACACATGACACTGTTGATGGATATGCCAAACCTGGCAGACCCGGGCGTACTGACCGCACTTTTAACCTTAACCGTTTTGGAGATCATTCTGGGGGTAGACAATATTATTTTTATCTCCATTGTTTCCAATAAACTTCCCGAACACCAGCAACCCAAAGCAAGAACCATCGGCCTGTTGCTGGCAATGGTGTTCCGCATTATTTTGTTGCTTACCATCACCTGGATCATCAGGTTGACAACCCCTTTATTCACCATTGATTTTATTACAAAAGACGGAGCACCGGTTGGCATTAGCTGGAAAGACATCATCCTTATTGCCGGCGGCGTTTTCCTGATCTTTAAAAGCACCCTCGAAATACACCACAAGCTGGAAGTGGCTAAAAAACCAACGGCCACCATTGCTCCCTCGGCCTTTAGTGCGGTGATTCTTCAGATTGTTATGGTGGACGCCGTCTTTTCTTTTGACTCGATCCTTACGGCCATTGGTTTGGTGGACAATGTTTTGATCATGATTGCGGCCGTGGTCATTTCCATGCTCATCATGATCTTTTTTGCCGGCCCCATCAGTCGCTTTATTAACAAACATGCCACTCTGCAAATATTGGCACTGGCCTTTTTGATTATGATTGGGATGATGCTGGTGGCGGAAGGTTTCCACCAGGAGATCAACAAAACCTATATCTACACAGCCATCGCCTTTAGTTTGGTGGTTGAACTGATCAACATGCGGTTGCGGAAAAACCGGTCAGAGATAGAGCTGAACAACAAAGAGCTTTGATGGCATTTTGACAGAAAAGGGCAAAGGGCACCAAGTTTGATGTTAAAACATCGAATTTATATTTGAGACTATGAGAATTGAGATTATATCGGGGAGCCCCAGAAAAAATAGTGTGACGCAAAGACTGGCCTTGTATCTGCAAAAATATTTTCAGGAACAGACAGAGCATGAAACAGGTTTGATTGACCTGCGCAACCATCAGCTGCCGCATGTTCAAAAAGTGTTCACATCGGTTGCCGAAGCGCCGGAGCCGCACCGGGAGCTGGCGGAACGGATGTTCCAGGCCGATGCCTTTATTATTGTGACACCGGAATTCAACGGCAGCTACTCACCTGCCATGCAAAATTTGTTTGACCATTTCCCCAAGCAGCACCACAAGGTTTTTGCGCTGGCCACGGCCTCCCCGGGCGCCCTGGGCGGCTTGCGGGCTGCCATGCAGCTGCAGCAGTTTATCATGGCCCTTTTTGGAATTGCTTCTCCGTACATGCTGATTACTCCTCAGGTTGACAAAAAATTTGATGCCGAGGGCAACTTGCTGGACCCTGCCTTTCAAAAAAGCATTGACACGTTTGTAAATGAGTTTTTATGGCTGGCCGAAAGAATAGTTGGCGAAAAGGTGGCTGTGTAAGAAGCGACACAGAAAACGCATGACCTGCCCGGCAAAAAGCCCTGCGAGAGTTTATTAAATAAATACGATTATGCCGTACAGAAACGCAACGGTTCACAGCGAATTAAAGCACATAAATGTTGGCCCGTTTCAGTCCGCATCCCTTCCAGGGTTTTGAGCCGGCAGCTTTTTTGTCCAGTGGAAAATTTCATCACAACGGAGCCTTTGGTTTGGTTAATGGTCTTTATTTCACCAAAGGCTTAAGTTATCCCGACCGGTTGGGCAACGACCTGGAAGCCATCATTGACCTGAAAAAAAGAAAGCCTTTCCTCTGTTGCATTGTATACCCTGGAACAAAAGGGCAGCTGGATTCATTTGCCGCAATATGTTGAAGTATTTCGCTCCAATGACGGCAAGGATTTTATTTCGATCGGAAAGTCTTCCGAATTTGTACAAGAGACGCTGAACACAAGCTGGGGCACCGTTCCTTTCCCAACCAATCGGCACGGTATATAAAACCGGTGGCCAAAAAACGCAGGAACAATCCCACAGGGCAATCCGGGAGCCGGATGCAAGGCCTGGATATTTGCCGCTGAAATACAAGTAAAATGAGGCAAATGCAATCGTTTGTCCTAAGGCAAAGTATTCGTGTCACCAAATCATTCCATCTAACTATCTTTATCGCGTTTAAGTAAATTATCCAGAATAAATGACTGACATTAACCTAATCGACGCTTTTGAAAGAATTCCAGTTAGAATTTTTCCCGGTGCCAAACAAGGGTCGGCCTATGCCGCCGCAGAAATAGCCAGACTTATCCGGGACAAACAAGCCCGCAACGAAAACTGTGTGTTGGGTATGGCCACCGGTTCTACACCAAAAAGTCTTTATGCCGAACTGGTTCGCTTGCATAAGGAAGAAGGCCTGAGCTTTAAAAATGTGATCACCTTCAATCTCGACGAGTACTATCCTTTGGAAAAGGATGCCTGGCAGAGCTACAACAGCTACATGCACCGTCTTTTGTTTGATCATGTTGACATTGATAAAAAAAATATTCATATCCCCAACGGCGAATTGCCCAAGGATGAAATCAAGAAACACTGTGCCGAATATGAACGCCAGATTGAAGAAGTGGGTGGAATAGACCTGCAGATACTGGGCATTGGCAACAACGGTCATATTGGCTTTAACGAACCCGGTTCCAGTATTTATTCCAAAACCAGACTGATCAATCTGGAGAACTCAACGAGGCTGGCGAATGCTTACGAGTTTGCCAATATATCCGAAGTGCCCCGGCTGGCGGTTACCATGGGCATCAGTACCATTCTCAAAGCCAAAAGAATCATTTTGCTGGCCTGGGGACCAGCCAAAGCTCCGGTGGTGCAGCGCTCGGTAGAAGGCCATGTAACCGAAAGTGTTCCGGCCAGTTTGTTGCAGCAGCACAGCGACTGCACTTTTGTAATCGATGAAGTTGCCGCCTCGGAACTGACCCGTTTTAAATCGCCCTGGCTTACGGGTGAAATTGAATGGAACTCCAAGATGATCAAAAAAGCCGTAGTCAACATGGCTTTAAAATTGAACAAACCGGTTCTTTCCTTAACCAATAATGACTACAATGAGTTTGGTTTGGGCGACCTGATTGTAGAAGAAGGTGATGCGTATGAAGTAAACCTCCAGGTTTATTACATGCTTCGCGACTCGATAACCGGATGGCCCGGCGGCAAGCCCGATGCCCACCAGCCCCCCCACCCCGCGCGTTCCGCGCCTTATCCCAAAAGAGTGGTGATATTTTAC
>JAEVYV010000068.1 GCA_023392575.1 Bacteroidota bacterium
ATCGTTGATGATGGTGTGCTGATCCAATGCCTGTGGATTGCGGGACGAAAACTTGGACAATTGCACATCGGGGATGCCGGTAAGCGTAGCAAACAATCCTCTTGCCGTTGAAAAATGCGGGGTAAAACAACGGTTGAAGAAAACGCCGCTGTCGGCTATCGATTGGAAAAAAGGCGTCGTATTCAGCTCATTGCCGCTAAGAGAGCTTTTGTACATGCTGAACGACTCGCACAACACCAAAACCACATTGGGCGAAGTGGCGAACGGCGTTGGTCGGGAGGCCACCATTCTTTGGTAGGAAAAACTTTTCTGGTTCCAATTCATCCAGTCCGCCATTACCGGAAAATACTGTTCTGCCTTACCGGCATCAAACTGCGGCTTTCGAAACTTAAGCGTGGTAAAAAAATTCTGCAGGGGATTTAAGGCCAGGTACGACTTGAAACTGTCGTTATACCGAAAGGCGGCGTTCCATTTTAAAGGTTGGGCAGTGATGCCGCCATAGACCAAAGAACCGAATAGTACAAGGGTAATCAAAAACCATTTGCGCTGGTGCAAGATGCCCCTTCCATTTGTTTTTATGGTTACCTGCCCGTGCAGTTTTCGAAACATGGTCCGCAGCAACAGCACCGACAACACCAGTCCCATTACCATCCAAAAAACAGGATAGGACTGCCACAACATGGCTGCGGAAATACCGGGATCTTCGGCAAAATTCAAAGCGCTGGCATTGAGCCGGGTTTTGTTGTAGGAAAAGCAACCAAAATCAGCTGCAAAAAAGAAGAAGACGCAAAACGTTACGCCAGCCAAATACCAGGTCCAGAATTTTTTAGTCTTTTCGGAATAGAAAGGAGATAGCTCCGGCCAAAGGCTGGCCGCAACAACAGGCAGTAAGATGATGGTGATCCAGCGCAGATCGTACCGAATGCCCAAAAGAAAGGCCGAGAGGTGATCGCTCAGCACACTGCCCTCGGGCCTAAAAGCAAGGAAGGTAACCAACCGGTACAAGGTGAACATCAGCAAAAAGATGATCAACAGGTTTAGAACCCAAAGCAAGGTTTTAGGCAATCGAACTTGTAAAAGCATGTATGGTGAGCAGTTTTAGCCGAAGCGAGCTGCAAAAAAAATCATTTTTTCGGGCCCTGCAAACGGCAAACCGGCAAATGACCCATAAAAAACCACCATTCATCCAAATGATCCGATCAAAAGTTGCTCGGAGAGATCCCACACGTAAGAACAGTTGTCCTACCATCACGCAAACATTACTTTCTCTTGCTCCAATTACTTCTTTTGATTGTGGTACAGCATATAGCGGGCGGTTTCGTAAAACGCATCGGAGAACGGGAGCAGGATGTTTTTTACGCTGTCGGCAATGTTGGCGGGCACGGGCTCGTTGTTTCGTATCGAAACCAACTCAAAACCCGGCTTCCCGATGCCCTTTCGCAAATAATAATCGCCAGCCACCATTCCAATCTATTTTTCATCCGGATCGATAATAAACGCACTGGAAGAACGGAATGGATCCTGAAGCAGGGTGGAATCAAAAAGGTTTCGCCCCAAAGTGGTGTTGCGGTACGGTACAGAAAGCAAACCGGCAATGGAGGGCAGCACGTCGATCTGCGAGCAAACATTGGCGCGGCGCTCGGGCTTTAGCAAAGGCGAATAAAAAAGCAAAGGCACGTGCACGGTGGTCAGGGCCTGATCGGTCCAGGCCTTGGGAAACAAAGTGCCTGCATTGCCCCGGATGCCGTGATCGCCGATGAAAACAAAGACGGTATTTTTAAAATACGGATGTTGTTGCGCCGCTTCCATGAATTTGCGGTACGAAAAATCGGTGTAGCGGAAGGCATTCAATTCGTCGTTGCTGATGTACCCATACTTTTTCAGCGAATCGTCCGGAAGGTTTACCCGGTTGAACTCCCCAAGATCTTCTTCGGGAATGGTATAGGGCCGGTGGTTGTCGGCGGTTTGAATGATGGCAAAAAAAGGCTTCTTCTGTTGCGCCAGTATTTTATCGGCATTCAAAAAAACATTTTTATCGCTGATGCCCCACACATCTATTTTTTCGGCATTGTAATCATCCTGCTCGTATAATTTCAATCCCTCGATATTAAACTTCAATACGCCTCTGATATTGGCCCAGCTGGCGCTGCCACCAATAAAATAAAACTTTTCATAATCCTTAAAGGCATTGATGATGGTGCTCTGATCCACCATAGCCGGGTTGCGGCTGGCGGTCTTGGGCGACTCCACATCGGGGATGCCCGTAATGGTGGCCCAAACGCCCCGGGCGGTACCGTAGCTGGGGGTAAAAAAATGATCAAAGAAAATTCCCTGACGGCTGAGCGAATCGAAAAAAGGCGTGGGATTTAACGGGTTGCCCCACATGCTGCTTTTATAGGCGCTGAAGCTTTCGCAGATCACCAAAACAACATTGGGTTTAGCAGCCGTATCCAGCGGCCCGCGGGGAAACACCATGCGTTCGTAGCTCAGGCTGTCGGCCGGTTTCATTCCCAGGTAGGAAGCCATCAGCTTATAACTTTCTTTTGTTTTTCGTTCGTCGTAAGTAGAACTCCGGAACGACAGGGTGCTGAAAAAACTTTGCAAGGGGTTTAACGCCAGTTGGGCCTTAAAGGGGCCTTCCATGGCAAACACATCGCTCCAGCGCACCGGAAACTGCCCCAGCGTGCCCCACACGCCGGCTCCCAGCAACACCACAAAAGGAACCGTGAAAAGCTTTGCCCGCCGGTTGTTGTGCGCCGGCTGGCGCAAAAAAAACTGCAGCAGCCGGGAGACGAGAAATCCAAAGGCCGTCACCACCAAAACCAGTAACAAAAGCCCCCGGATAACCGGATAGGTTTGCCACACCATGTTTAGTGAAATGCCCGCATCGTGCAGATAGTTGAGCACCGAAGCGTTCAGGCGCTGGTGCAAATAATCGTAGTGAAAAAAATCGGTGATGTAAAAAAAGAAGACGAGCAAAAACAGCACCGACAAAAATGCAGTCCAAAGTCCTTTTGCCTTAGGATTGGTAAACGGGTTGATATAAGGGATGGTGCACAACAGCAGCATCAGCAAGCCCAAAATACCCACCACCCGCAAATCCAAACGAAGCCCCATCAGAAAGGCGTCGGCGGGAAATGCATAATGGGCCGGCTTATAATAGAGATAAAAGCAAAAGCGAAAGAGGGTAAGAAACAGAAAAAAAAGAATGACCACAGAAGCGGTCCACTTTAAAAGTCGGGGCAGTTTAAACATAAGTAACCAATAACTAACAAAAGCATCAAATTTAATTAATTACTTTTACGGCTTAAGTTAATTTGCATGCAGCATATCCTGGAAGCCGACAAATATGTGTTTAATCTGATCAATAATAAATGGAACAACTCGTTTTTTGATACCCTGATGCCTTTGCTGCGGAACTCCAATTTCTGGCTGCCCCTTTATTTATTTCTTTTGGTTTTTGCCTTGCTCAATATCAAAAAAAGCGGCTGGTTTATTTTAATGGTTCTTTGCACGGCGGCCTTAACCGATGTGCTGAGCAGCCACATCATTAAAAACCACATATTCCGGTTGCGGCCCTGCCGCGACCCCGATATGATCGGCACCATCCGGGTGCTGGCGTCTTACTGCCCCCAAAGCTCCAGCTTCACTTCCTCGCATGCCGCCAACCATTTTGGACTGGCTACCTTTGCCAGCGTTACGCTCCACCGCTATGCCGGCAGGTGGATCTACCTTACTTATTTATGGGCTTTCCTGATTATTTACGCCCAACTTTATGTGGGTGTACATTATCCCATCGATGTTTTGGCAGGCGCCCTGGTAGGCGTCATGGCAGGACTTTTGACTTCGTGGATATATCAAAAAAAATGGGGAACTTTTAACCTCGATCAACAACTAGACAATCAAATAGCATAAATGGAGATTTTAATACTGGTGGGATTGATCCTTTTGAACGGATTATTTACCATGTCGGAAATAGCCCTGGTTTCCGCAAGAAAATCGCGACTGGAAGCCATGTCCGACAAGGGCGACAAAAAAGCCGGAGCGGCTTTGCGCCTGTCCAGCAATCCCGAGATCTTTTTATCCGCCGCCCAAATCGGCATTACCCTTATTTCCATTTTAACGGGTGTGTACTCCGGTGAAAGGTTCAGTGTGTACCTGCAGCCCTCCATTGAAAAAATAGAGGTTTTGCAACCC
>JAEVYV010000227.1 GCA_023392575.1 Bacteroidota bacterium
TTAATGCTTCTTTGTTTCAAAAAGAAATTCCGGTGTTGATTGTTTCGGTGAAGAAAGCCAGGAGAGGACATATTCGTGAATTGCACCAGCAAATTTGTGAAGCCAAAGAAACGGAAGGCGTGAAGCTGATCCTCTATGTTGAACATACGGTGGATGCGAATGACCTGACGGTAGCGCTTTGGCGGTTTTGCAATAATCTTGATCCTAAACGGGATAGCATTTTGGTACAGCGGCCTTCTAAGATTCATGCAGATAAAACCTTTGCCTGCATGGGGTTGGATGGAACCATTAAAACCAAAGAGTTTGATAACTTTCAAAGGGACTGGCCCAACATCATTGTATCGGATGATGCTACCATCAAATCCGTTGACGCAAAATGGGAGCGGTTGGGCCTGGGTAAATTCATTCCTTCTCCTTCATTAAAATTTAAAGACCAGATGTATGGGGAAGAAGCGGTGGCACAGAGTTAAGTAATTTCATTACATGGAAAGCAACTCCTTCATGTATTTATGACCGACGCTTGGGCTAGTATCAACATGCCCCCTGAGACAGGAATCAGGTGATTCGGTGTCTCCTTCGGAATGCAACAAAAAACGGAGTACCCACTTTTCCCGCTACTGGACCGAGGTTTTTTATTAGCGGCTGTTAAACTGCCACCAATAATCGCGTAAAAGCTGCGGAAAATGTAAATTGCCTTTGTAAGTCTGCCGGAAATAGATGAGCAGCAGATGTATATGCTTCCGGCGGCAGAAACTATTTTATCAACAATGATAACTAATGAAAAAAGCGTTTTGGTTCAGCTTATTTGCAGCAATCGGCCTTGCGGTTTACGGACAGGCTCCTAAAAAAGCACCGGCAAACAACAATACGTTACTGTGGCGCATTTCGGGTAAAAACCTTACCAAACCTTCTTATTTATTTGGCACTATGCACTTGCTGTGCGCCGACGACATTCAGTTGAGCGATAGCCTGACCAATGCCATACAAAATGCCGACAACGTGTACCTGGAACTGGACATGGACAACCTATTTGAAATGGTTAGCGCCATGGGCAAAATGAAGATGCGCAACGATACCACCCTGGCCGACCTGCTGACCAAAGACGAATACGAAAGAGTGAAGGCTTTTTTTAAGGCCAACAGCACCCTGATCCCCTTTGCCATGCTGGAAACCTTTAAGCCGCTTTTGTCCGCTTCCATGATCATGGAGCAACAAGCGGGAAAGTGCGACAACATGATCTCCATGGAGCAGTTGATCATGCAGGAATCCAAAAAGAACGGAGTGGGCATTAAAGGCATGGAAACCATGGAATACCAAATGAGTATTTTCGACAGCATTCCCTATGGTTTTCAGGCAAAGCAGTTGGTAAAAATGATAAACGCCGACAAAAAGGAAGACGAGAACGAGATGAAGCTAATGACCGAAGCCTATCGAAACCAGCAACTGGATAAAATGGAAGAAATGACCAAAAAAGAAGACATCGGTATGCAGAACTTTACCGATCTTCTTCTGTACAACCGTAATGTAGCCTGGGCCAGAAAACTGGAAACCCTGCTGGGAGATAAGTCTTTGGTGATTGCGGTGGGTGCGGGCCATTTACCGGGCGACAAGGGCGTGATCAACCTGTTGCGCAAGGCGGGCTACCGGGTAGATCCGGTAAAAAACGATATGATCAAAAAGAAAACAAAGGAGATTTAATTGCAGCGATGATGGATGATGACAGATGGTAGTAATGTTTCCACTACTGCCATCTGTCATCGATTATCTGTCTACTAATTAAAACTGCTCCAGACCGGAGAAGAAAAAGTCGCCTTCGATCTTTGCATTTTCATCGCTGTCGCTTCCATGAACGGCGTTTTCGCCAACCGAGGTAGCGTACAATTTGCGGATGGTTCCCTCGTCGGCCTTGGCGGGGTCTGTAGCGCCAATCAGAGTTCTGAAATCGGCCACGGCGTTCTCCTTTTCCAGAATAGCGGCAATGATTACGCCGCTGCTCATAAACTGAACCAGCTCACCGTAAAAGGGTCTTTCCTTGTGAACAGCATAAAACTCCCCGGCTTTTTCTTTTGACAACTGGGTTTGCTTCAAAGCCACAATCCGGAAACCGGCTTTAGTGATCTTATCCAGAATAGCCCCGGCATGACCATTTTTCATGGCATCGGGCTTAATCATCGTAAAGGTTCTGTTGCTCATTGCTCTTATTTTTCAAATTTGGTCGCAAATATAAGCGGATTGACATGTAAGCCCGCTTTTCCATATAATAAACAAGCCTTAAACTTGAAACTTTGCCCTACTTTTGCCGCTCTTTATGCAGCCGATACAGGAAATTTACAAGCAGTTGGGCGAGCCCAAAAAAGTCGTCATCACCATGCATCAAAAACCCGATGCCGATGCCATGGGTTCGGGCCTGGCCCTGTTTCATTTTTTAAAGCAATTTGGCCACGAAGTCACGGTCATTTCCCCCACCAACTGGGCCCGCTGGCTCAACTGGATGGAGGGTGCCAACGAAGTGCTGGATTATGAGCTGAATAAGGCCGGGGCCGATAAAATCCTGGATGAGGCCGAGTGGCTGTTTTGCCTGGACCACAATCATTTCAGCCGCACCAAGAACATGGCGCCCAAACTGGCCGCGCTGCAGTGTGTCAAAATCCTGATCGATCACCACCGCGAGCCCGATGCAGCCTCTTTTGACTACGGAGTGTCCAATACCGGGAAAAGCTCCACCTGCGAAATGATCTACGATCTGATCGTGGGCTCCGGCCACCGCGACAAGATCACCAAAACCATTTCCGAATGCCTGTACGCCGGCGTGGTGGCCGATACCGGTTCTTTTCGCTTTTCCTCCACCACCGCCAATGTGCACCACATGGTGGCGGCCCTGAAGGAGCACGGGTTGGAACACACCAAGGTACACGAGGCCTTGTACGATAATTTTCTGGAGAACCGCCTGCGTTTTTTAGGCCATGTACTTTCCAACCGCCTGGAGATTTTTTACGAGCTCAACACAGCGTTGATCTATATTTCCAAAATGGAGCTATTGAAATACGAAATAAAGACCGGCGATACCGAAGGGCTCGTTAACTATCCGCTTTCCATTCAGGGCATCAAACTGGTGGGCTGTGTGATCGACCGGGACGAAGAGCGGAAGTGGTCGTTCCGCAGCAAGGGGAGTTTCGACTGCAATACGTTTGCCCGCAAATATTTTAACGGAGGCGGCCATTTCAATGCCGCCGGCGGCAACGACAGCGCTTCGTTACAGGAAACCATTCAAAAGTTTAAAAAGGCCATCAGAGAAAATAGCTCTCTATTACAATAATATAAACAACTCAAATGCAAGTTTTAAAAAACGTTCTTGGTGTTTTTGCTGCGGCGCTCGTGCTGACAGCTTGCGACAGCGTCGATTTCAAAAAAACAAAGGCCGGTGTGCCGTATAAAATTTTCAACAAAGGCAAAGGCGATTCCATCCGGCAGGGTTCCATTGTAAAGTTTGAAGTCATCCAAAAAACAAAAGACACCCTTTTGTTTAGTTCGTACGACCAGG
>JAEVYV010000113.1 GCA_023392575.1 Bacteroidota bacterium
GGCAACTACAGCATTTTTGCCGAAGTGGTTTGCAAGGACATCGGTCAGCTCAGAACCATCCTGCACGACGAGCTGCAAAAGATAAAAGGAATCGAACGCACGGAAACCTTTATTTCGCTGGAAGAAAGCCTGAACCGAAACGTAAAGGTCACTGCCGAAAGCCCATGAAATTTTTTTCCTTTTTAAAGACCCTTTTTCAGAAACGATGTTCGGCACGCATCCTTACTGGTTTTATGATACAACTACAAACAGTCGCTGATACCAAATGATCAAGCTGACAGATAACAGAAGGGAAAGCGGCTGTTTCTGTTTCACGTTTGCCGTCTCACGTTTCCCGATGGTTGCCTTGAAGCGGTTGGGTCTAATAAATTGTTTTATTGCCAGTGACGCCAGCGTTTGTGCAACTTTTCCGATTTGGTTTTAAATCCTTCCCCTTACGTTCAGCGCATCCCGCAATCCGTTGCCTAACAAATTAAAAGCCAGTACCAGCAGCATGATGGCAAAGCCCGGTGCCAGGGCTAGCATGGGATTTTGTGTGATGATGAAGTTGTAATTTTCCTTGATCATCAGGCCCCAACTGGGCTGGGGCGGCTGCACCCCCACACCCAAAAAACTCAGACCTGCTTCGATAACAATAGCAGACGCAAAATTGGACGCCGCAATCACCAGAATGGGCCCCAGTATGTTGGGCAAAATGTGACGGGCAATAATTCTGAAATGGGAAAACCCCAAAACCTTGCCGGCTTCCACGTACTGCATTTCTTTAGCCGACATCACCTGGCCCCGAACCAAACGGGCCACATTCACCCACATGGTCAGTCCCACAGCGATGAACACCTGCCAAAATCCTTTTCCCAAAAGAAGGGTAATGGCAAAGACCAACAACAAGGTGGGAATGCTCCAGATGACATTGATCAGCCACATGATGGCCTCGTCGGCCTTGCCCCTGAAATAACCGGCAATGGCACCCAGCGTAATTCCGACGGTAAGGGAGATCAATACGGTGATCAACCCCACGCTCAGGCTTACCCGGGTACCGATGATCAGCCGGCTCATGATGTCGCGGCCGTATTTGTCGGTGCCCAGGTAGAATGTTTTGGTGACGACGGGATTTTCCGCCAGTTGCGTTTTGTGAAAAGCCATTCGGTCGCTCAGGCCTTCGTCAATAAATTTTTGGACGATGATGCTATCGCCTGTTTGTTGCCAGGAGTCGATTGGTATGTAGTCGTACCGGTCCGGTCGGCCCGATACCAGTCGTGTGAAAAAACCGGATGCCGGCTCTCTTTCTTTTTTAACCAGCAAAAAACTTCTTTGATACCCTGGTTTTTCCCCGCCGATCTCCAGGATGATCCGGTTGGAAAAGGGCGAAGGATCGGAAGCCAGAAAGTACCCGAACATGGCAATGAAAACGGCCAGCACAATCATCGCCAGCCCCGCCATGGCGCCTTTATTTTTTTTCAAACGTTTCCATGATGCCTGCCAAAATGATTGCTGCTTGTCGTTCATCCGCGGAAGATAAAATTTATTTTGTTTTCCGGCCTTTCCACTCGTATTGGCCCAACTGACTAAGCAGCCCTATTGACACCGTATAAAAAACATCGAGTGGTTGCAAGAAGATAAAATAGCGCATGAGTTTTTGTTTGTGAAAAAACGCAGCGACCGCCGAAACAAAAGGCCATTCAACAAGTGTTTTCAGCAATAAATAAGCTCCCACGCCCCACCAATAAAGGGGCTGAAAAAAAGCTGCTGCCAGCAGCACAAAAAACAGGCAGTTAAAAGCATACACAAAAACCAATACTACCCTGATTTTAAGGTCGTCATACACAAAGGTTTTGCTGGCCCACCGTTTTCGTTGCCTGAAAAAATCTTTCCAGCCGGGCATGGGGGCTGTGGCAACAATGGCTTCTTTACTTTTTAAATAGAAAACCCGGCCGGGGTTTTGTTTCCATATTTTGTGCATCAACAGCATGTCGTCGCCGGTGGCCACCTGGTCAATTCCCTTAAAGCCTTCCACCTCCGAAAAAGATTGTTTGGTATAAGCCAGGTTGGCGCCGTTGCACATGGCATGAGCCTCACGTGCAACCGTAGCCGCAGTGATGCCCTGCAGCGTTAAAAAATCAAGTGCCTGAAAAATCTGTAACACAGTTTGGTTGTGGGAGTAGCCAACCGGGGCGGCAATGAAACAGGCGTTTTGCCGCACATAAAAATCGTTCAGGGTTTGAAGCCAGTGTACGGGGGGGAGGCAATCGGCATCGGTGGTGACAATCAGCTCTCCTCTAGCCTGCTGAACACCTGCCTCAATAGCCCTTTTTTTAGACGAGGCAGCAGCCGGCACATGGGGCCGAATCAAAACCAGATTCGGCAAGGAAGATTCCTGTGCCGTCCGGGCTGTGCGATCGGTTGAATAATCATCAACCACCACCACCTCGAAACAATCCCTGGGATAGCTTTGTTGGGCCAGCGCCTGTAACAAAGCACCAATGTGTTCTTGCTCGTTTCGTGCCGCCACCACCACCGAAAGAAAACGGTGCTGCGGGTTTGTCCCGGCCGAAAACTCGGGCAGGGATTGCCAGCCGCGATAGTAATACATGATTAAAAGCGCATAGCCCAAAACAAAAACCAGGCTTATTAAAAAAAGGATCATCTTCCGCAAATCTAAGGTGCCGGGCAGTGAAGTTGGCTTTAAAACCCGAAAGGAAAAGCAATTTTACTGTGAGTTGGGTGGTCCATAGGCGCCTGCCAACATTTATTTGTTTTTCTGGTCCGGGCTTGTTAAATTTACTTAGTTGCATAAACAACTGTATGTCAAACAACCAATTTAAAAAAGGAGAATTATACAGCTTCATCACCGGCAAAGCATCCACGGCCATCGCCCGGCGGTTGCAGAAAAAATTTAACGCTTCCGGCGTCAACCTGACCATAGAGCAATGGAGCGTGTTGTACCATTTGTGGAAACAGGACGGCGCCAGTCAGCAGGAATTGTGCAACGCTACGTTCCGGGATAAGCCCAGTATTACCCGGCTGGTAGATAACCTGGAAAAACTAAACCTGGTAAAAAGGGTTTCGGATGAAAGGGACCGGCGCATCAACAAGATTTTTTTGACCAAAACCGCGCTGAAGCTGCAGGACGAATCCATGCAACTGGCTGAAGAAACCCTGAACGAAGCATTGAGCGGGGTGCCGGCCGATCAGGTAGAAATGTGCAAGGAGGTGTTGCAGAAGGTATACGACAACCTCAATAGCCAAAATATCAGTTGATAAAAAACACAAACCCTTATTTCAAACAATCACCTTAAACTCTGATATATGGAAACAATAACCAATAAAGCATTGACCGGTGGCGAATGGTTGGTGAAAGAAAGCCAGCCGGCCGCCATTTTTATACCCGAGGATTTTTCTGAGGAGCAGAAAATGATCCGCGACATGTGCGATCAGTTTCTGGATACCGAAGTCATGCCCATCCTGGACCGGATCGACAGCATGGAACCCGGCCTGATGCGTTCCCTGGTGCAAAAAACCGGTGAACAGGGCCTGCTGGCCACCTCCTTTCCCGAGGAGTTCGGCGGGCTGGGTAAGGATTTTGTGACGTCCACCATAGTAAACGAATACCTGGGCGCCGGCCATTCCTTTTCGGTGGCCATTGCTGCCCATACCGGCATCGGCACCTTGCCCATTTTGTATTTCGGCACTGCCGAACAAAAACAGAAATACATTCCCAAATTGATCACTGGCGAATGGACGGGCGCCTATGGATTGACCGAGCCCAATAGCGGCAGCGATGCCCTGGGGGCCAAAACAACGGCCCGGCTTAGCGAAGACGGTAAATACTATATTTTAAACGGACAAAAATGCTGGATCACCAATGGCGGTTTTGCCGATGTGTATACGGTGTTTGCCAAAGTGGACGGCGACAAGTTCACGGGCTTTATTGTGGAAAGGGGCTTTGAAGGCTTTACCCAAGGGCCCGAAGAACAAAAAATGGGGATTAAGGGT
Organism: Bacteroidota bacterium; assembly: GCA_023392575.1. Taxonomy (GTDB): domain Bacteria; phylum Bacteroidota; class Bacteroidia; order Chitinophagales; family Chitinophagaceae; genus Flavisolibacter. The sequence goes on from JAEVYV010000113.1 coordinate 3,994, forward strand.
TCCTCCACGGTTCAATTGTATTTCCAGGATTGTAAGGTGCCGGTGGAAAACGTGCTGGGCGAAATTGGCAAGGGACATAAGATCGCTTTCAATATTTTAAACATTGGCCGCCTAAAGCTTTGTGCAGCTGCGCTGGGAGGGGCCAAAAGAGCCATTACCAATTCGGTTGAATACGCGGTTACCAGAGAGCAGTTCCAAACCGCCATTGCCAACTTCGGGGCCATCAAGCACAAGCTTGCCGAAATGGTCATCAAGGCTTTTGCCTGCGAAAGTGCCTTGTACCGGACCGCCAAAATGATCGATGATAAAGAACAAGAATTGCTGGAGGGTGGCAAACCCTTTAACGAAGCCTTGCTGGGCGCTGCCGAGGAGTATGCCATTGAGTGTGCCATTTTGAAAGTGCATGGCAGCGAGGTGCTGGATTTTGTCGTGGACGAAGGCGTGCAAATTCATGGCGGTAATGGCTTCAGTGCCGAATACGATATTTCCAGGGCATACCGCGATAGCCGCATCAACCGCATTTACGAAGGAACCAATGAGATTAACCGGCTGCTGACCGTGGACATGACCCTGAAGCGGGCCATGCAGGGACGGCTCAACATTATGGGGGCGGCCATGAAGGTGTCGCAGGAGCTCATGAGCATTCCTGATTTTGGCGACGGGGAAGAAACGCCCTTTGCCGAAGAAAAAAAGCTGGTGCAAAACTTCAAAAAAACCATCCTGCTCACCGCCGGTGCCGCCGCGCAAAAGCTAATGATGCAGCTGGAAAAAGAACAGGAGATCTTGATGTGTATTGCCGATATGGCCATCGACACATTCGTGTCGGAAAGCCTGCTGCTGCGGGTGAGGAAGCTGGCAGAGCAGGGTCACAACAATTCTGTTTACCGGGATGTATTAAACTGCTATCTCTACGATGCCGCCGACCGCATTCATAAAAACGGCAAAGACGCCATCAATGCCTTTGCCGAAGGCGATGAACAACGAATGATTTTGATGGGTTTGAAGCGCTTTACCAAGGCCCAGTCCTTTAACAGCAAAGAAGCCAGAAGAAGAATTGCCGATCGGTTGATTGCCGAAAGAAAGTATTTTTTGTAACCAATACCTAAGGCGGCAGGTGAATGGTGATGGGGAAGATCCGGCATCAATTCCCTGGCCGGTGCACTTGCCGCCCTTATCCCTTGCCAAAGAACAGGGCTAGTTCGCGGCGGGTGTTTTTTACCTCCTGTAATTCCCGCATTCGTTTTCTGATCAGGTGCAGGCCAACGGTCATGATTACCGAAGAAACAAAACCGGTAATGTAGTATATCAAAAACACATCGGCCACCGCCTGGGTTTTTAATATATAATAGAAATAGTACACAATGGCATAACACCCATAGGCAAACAGGATGGATACCAGCATTAAGGTTCTGCCGGCGTTCTTGCCAAACTCAATCGTCATTTTGATGTGTCGGGCAAACAAATAAAAGGTGTACACAAGCAGCAACGCCAGGCCGGGCCCCATAACGTACACGGTGGACTCGGGGTCCAGTCCGAATACAAAGGCTATCCCCACTTCATAACCGATAAAAACCGCTGTGGTAACATGCAAAATGCGTTGCCTGGGTTTGTTGGGACAGAAAAACAACAGCGCGGTAAGCATTAAGGGGATGTCCAGGTAGTTGTTAACCACGCCAAACCCCCTTTGAAAAGAAGCGGCTACCGGAAGGATGCCTTCCGACATCAGGTTGTATAAAGCAGTTATCAGGTAAGTGCATAAAAGAGCCGTCAGGCTGCGGTGCTGGTATAATTTATAATACACAATTGCCGCAACCGGTAGTAACAATGATACTGTGGCCATAACGCCGATAATGGCATTCCAGTTCATAGGGTGGGATTTTGGATTTTACACGAAGCTTTTGGGCTTAGCGTTTACAAGGGCTAAATTATAGGTGTATTTCATAAAATCATAACACTCAGGCAAAATGGAGTATTACCACTGAACGATGTTGGTAGAATTACGAAGGCGGGAACGGGTAGTTTTGTGTTAATTTGCCCTCATGAAACTGACTACCACCATTTTATTCGTGTTTTTTTCGTACGCCATTCATGCCCAAAACGCTTTTCAGGCCCGTACCACCGGTTCGTTTCCTTACCTGAAATACGGCCTGGGCACCGATCGCCTGGGCGGGGCCAAGATGACCCATCTGGACACCAACGTACTGGTGACCGTAATTGACAGCGTAGGCAACGACTACAAAGTTCAGCTCTCGGGTAAGCACACGGCCTATTTGCCCAAGTACCATGCCCGCAGGGACGATTCGGCCAAACAACAAAACCCGGTTTTAACTTCCAGCTGGCGGGTTTGGGGCGATTCGGGCTACGATTATGTTGCGGTTGGCCTGAGCGAAAGACTCCCCTATCGCAGCTTGCAGCAAATCAATCCCTCCAGGATTGTAGTGGATGTTTTTGGAGCGGCCAGCAACACCAACTGGATCACGCAGTTAAAAACAGTAAAAGAAATCAAACACGTCTGGTATGAGCAAGCCGAGGATGATGTGTTTCGCATTTTTATTGAGCTCAAGCATGCCCAACACTGGGGCCATGCCATTTTTTACAAAAACAATACGTTGCAGATCCGCATCAAGCAACAACCCTCCAGCCTGAAACTGAAAGGGCTGAAAATAGCCATTGATGCCGGGCACGGCGGCTCCAGTACCGGCGCTACCGGTTTGGTGAGCGGCATTGCCGAAAAGGACTATACCTTGAAAATGGCCAAGCAGCTTGAAAAATATCTGCGCCGGAAAAAGGCAAAAGTGTACATGACAAGAACCGAAGACCTGGACCTGAGCATGAACGAACGGCTTTTGGCCCTGCAACAAGAGCAACCCGATTTGCTCATCAGCATTCATTTGAATTCCTCGTCAAACAAATCGGTCAAGGGCGTTAGTACGTATTACCGGCACATCGGGTTTCGTCCGCTGACCGAGCATATCCTGGACCGCATGCTGGAACTGGACCTGAACAATTTTGGCAATGTGGGCTCTTTTAATTTTTCGCTAAGTGGACCTACGGAGTATCCCAACTGTTTGGTGGAAGTGGCGTTTTTAAGCAATGCAGAAGACGAACAGCTCATCCTAAAGGATAGTTTTCACCGCCAAACGGCCGAGAAAATCGGAAAGGGCATCAACGATTGGCTTAAAAGCCTTCGCTGATCAAACGCTCAGCCATTCGGCATAAAACCAAACCGCCACGGCGGCAAACAAAAGCGAGTCAAAGCGATCTAAAAAACCCCCGTGCCCCGGCATGATGGCGCCGCTGTCCTTTACACCGGCCATGCGTTTGAGTTTGCTTTCAAACAAATCTCCAAACGTACCGGTAACCGCAGCCAGCCCCGACATGACGGCGGCATGGGGAACGCTAAGGCGTTGGGTGAAATGAGCGATCAGGCTTATGGCCACAATGGTCAGGATAACGCCGCCGGTGGTTCCCTCCCAGGTTTTTTTGGGCGATACCTTGGACAGAGGGGTTTTGCCAATAAACGATCCAACTATGTAGGCCATGGTGTCGTTGATCCACAAAGAAAAAACGATCAGCAGCGGAACGGTCATAGACAACTGATAGGCCTCTTCATTCCAGCGGGTGCGCAGGTCCACCAACAGGGCCAGGGGCAGCGAGATGTACAGCAGGCCCAGCAGGGAATAAAAAATATTCCTAAGAAAAATATGTTTGGATTCGGCAAACATGATCACCGGCAAAAGGATCATGAAAAGAAGACCCACCCAAAAACCAACTTGGGTAAGGATAACAGAACCCAGGGCCAAAGTATCGTTGGTGAAAAAAAGCATGAGGCACCACCCGACCAACATGATGCCGTAGCGGTGGGGGGCAATGATTTTTTGGTAGTCGGGATTGAACCGGCTGACCAGCTTTTGGTATTCCACCCAAGCCCCAAAATGCACCAGGGAAAACAATAAAAAGAAAGACCAGCGGTTGTACAACAGGCCGGCCATCATGACGATCACAAATACTACGGCCGTAAGAGCCCTTGTTTTAAACGTTTGCCAGTTTAATGCCATACTTGAATTTTCAATTGCACGAATTACGGCCAATTACCCGAATTGGTTTTGCCAAATCACAGAAAACTTTTAGCGGCCATCCGGAGTTGAGTCCAGTTTAAAAACGAAACTCATCGCGGGGCGGGTGGTCGTCTTTATATACTTCGGCATAACTGGTTTTGGATTTTCGTTTCATTTGCCAAACCAGGGCCAGGGTGCCCACTGCGCTAACCAGGGCCATCAGGGTAAGCTGTGCCGGATTGACCATGGGAGCGGTGGGGTCCTTGATCATTTCGGGGTTGGCATATACCAAAATAATGATCAGGGCATCATAAACAAAATGCGCCAAAATGGCCGTCCACAAGCTTCCGCTGTACCAATACAAGGCGCCCAGTAAAATACCCAAAAACAGTCTTGGAAAAAAACCAAAGAACTGAAGATGAAAGCCCGAGAACAAAATAGCGGTTAGAACAATGCCGGCCCAGGGGCTTTTGGTGAGTTTGATGAAGAGCCGCTGCAAAACCCCGCGGAAAAAAAGTTCTTCGCCTACGCCGGCAAAAACCGAAATAAAAATCAGGTTTAAAATGAGTTCCTGCGGTGTGTGCCTGCTGAGCATGAACTGAATTTGCTTGGCGGCTTCTTCTTCCAGGCTTTTCATCCATTTTTGCGCCTCGCCGCCCACAATCATTTTTTGATTGAGCACACCGGTGTATTCTACCAGCGGTATGGCCACCAAAAGGACGGCAATGCCCAAAACCCAGTACATGCCCCGGTGCGGGGCTTTTAAACCCAGGTACTGTGCCGGTTTGGGATCGGAGAAATAGCCAAACAGCAAGCTGGGAATGACAAACAAACCCAAAAACTGAATCAGCAGCATGCCCCTGATGAAAAAGATCATATTGGGGTTGGTGCTGTCCCATTTGTTGATGTCCTGCAATTGCAAAAGACTGATGCCGGTTATGCTGGACAGGATGGCCACGCCAACAAGGCTGAAAACCATGAAAATTCCAAAAGCCATTCCCATAAACAGCAGCAATTGTATTCCGATGGGCCTTGATTTAAGATATGTTTGCATGTCTCCTCGCTTTCTGAATTGTAAATTTGTCCCGCTTTTGCGGCCCTGCAAGATAAGCCCTGAAAAGCCAATACATATTCCCTTGGTAAAAATTGACCACATATCGCTTCCCGGTTTCCCGCTGCTGCTGGCGCCCATGGAAGATGTCAGCGATCCGCCCTTTCGGGCCGTATGCAAGGCCAACGGTGCCGATTTGATGTATACCGAATTTATCAGCAGCGAAGGACTGATCCGGGATGCCATCAAAAGCCGGCAAAAGCTGGACATCTTTGACAGTGAACGGCCGGTGGGCATTCAAATCTTTGGCGGCGATGAAGAAGCCATGGCCCTCAGCGCCAGAATTGTGGACACCGTTAATCCCGATCTGCTGGACATTAATTTTGGCTGCCCGGTAAAAAAAGTCGTGACCAAGGGCGCCGGTGCAGCGGTGCTAAAAGACATTGACCTGATGGTGCGGCTCACCAAAGCCGTGGTTCGCTCCACCACCTTGCCCGTCACCGTAAAAACCCGGCTGGGCTGGGATGAGAGCAGCATCAATATTGAAGAAGTAGCCGAGCGGCTGCAGGATGTGGGCATCAAGGCCCTGGCCATTCATGGAAGAACCCGGTGCCAGTTGTACAAGGGTTCGGCCGACTGGACGCACATTGCCCGGGTAAAGAACAATCCCCGCATCCACATTCCCATTTTTGGCAATGGCGATATCGACTCTCCGGAAAAGGCCCTGCAGTTTAAAAACACATACGGTGTGGACGGCATCATGATTGGCCGGGCTGCAATTGGCTATCCCTGGATTTTTAACGAGATCAAACATTTTCTGAAAACCGGGGCGCATTTGCCGCCCCCCACCATTCAGCAACGGGTGGAAGTGATTCAAAAACACCTGCACCGTTCCGTGGAGTGGAAGGGGTTGAAGGCCGGCATCAACGAAATGCGGCGTCATTACACCAATTATTTAAGGGGCCTGCCCAACATCAAGGAGTTTCGTTTGAAGTTGGTCACCATTTCCGAAGTAGAGCAGATCGACGAGGTGCTGAGGGAAATTGTAAGCTACTACGACGGCTTTGAATTTGCCCCGCGACAAACCGACATGGATGCGCTGGCTTACAGCTGCGATTAACCCGGTTGCTCTTCGATGGCCTCTCTCATTTCCCGGCTTAAAGGAGAAACAGAAGGATCAAAAAAATGCGTAAGGACGCCGCTTTCATTGACGAGGTATTTTGAAAAATTCCACACCGGTTCTTTTTCATTCCAGCCATTTTTGCTTTTTTGCGACAGCCATTGAAAAACCGGATGCTGGCCGGCCGATTTGACCACCGAGGTCTTTTTCGCCAGGGGAAAGCTAATGCCAAAATTTACCTGGCAAAACCGGGCAATCTCTTCATCGCTTCCTTTTTCCTGCTCTTTAAAATCATTGGCCGGAAAGCCAATCACTTCCAATTGGGTTTTTTGGGCTTCGTATAATTGCTGGAGCTCTGCGTATTGATTGGTATACCCGCAGTTGCTGGCCGTGTTTACCAACAAAACCTTTTTTCCCTTTAGTGTTTTAAAGTCCAGGTTTTCGCCGCTGTTCAGTTGCACCTGCAAATCGTAAAACGAAACCATAGGCGGAATGTTTTTTGGGTTGTGGGCCGATCGCTGGTTTGCCTTAAGCTTTCCCTTCATGATCAAAAAAGGATAAACCGCTTTTAGTATTTTTTGCCTGAACGTCATGGAACAGATATCTCAGGCAAAGTTACACCTCTGGGGCCAAGAGGAGCCATGGCTCCCTTTTGCTGCTGATCGTGCCGGTGGTTAATAGCCTGGATAACTGCCGCCTGGTCCATCGTTGTGGTATCCTTTTCGTGCCCTTTTATGAATGTCCCTTGTATTGGTTTTTTTGTCTTCGCTTCGGCTCTTGTTTCTTGCTGCGGCCTCTTTTTCGGTTTGCTCACGATCGGGTTCTTGTTGATCCGCAAGGACCTGCCGGTCCCTGGTAACCTCATCTTTTTTCATAGCAAGTATTTTATTAGATCCTGCAAAAACAATGCTATCGGCCCCAAGCGGTGGGCCAAAAACTTTTTTAGAAAAAGATTTTCTAAAGGCCCATAGCGAACGATTTCCGGGAAGGACTGTTTTTGGTTTTCGTACGTCCAAAAAAGGATTTCGTATAACGTTTTTTCTCTTTTTTGCCGCTCAGGCTAGGTTTGCGCCTCAAAGATGAACACTTATTCAGATAAATTTTGAAGCTATGAGATTATTACTACTGTTTTTTCTCGGAATGATTGCCTTCAGCGGAAACGCTCAACAGGTTTCCGGTCTTGTTAAAGATGCGCAGGGCGGTCCTTTAACCGGCACCACTGTCACCCTTTTCAAAGCAAAAGATACTTCTGTTGTAAAATTGGCCGTTTCCAAAGAAGGGGCTTATCATTTTACCGATATCAAAGAAGGTGATTATAGAGTTGGCGCCTCGCATGTGGGCTATAATTCTTTTCTGTCTGCTCCTTTTTCGGTGGCGGCAAGCAATGTAACTGCTCCGGAAATTCAGCTGACCAAGGCGGCGGCTGATTTGAAGGGAGTTGTGGTCACTGCCAAAAAACCCATTGTAGAGGTAAAGGCCGATAAAACCATTTTAAATGTAGAAGGAACCATCAACGCCACCGGCTCCGATGCTCTGGACCTTTTGCGCAAATCGCCCGGGGTTACGGTGGATAAGGACGACAACCTGAGCCTGAGCGGTAAAAACGGTGTGCAGGTGTATATTGATGGCCGTCCCACTCCGCTTTCGGGACAGGACCTGGCCAATCTTTTAAAGTCCATGCAGTCTTCAGAAATAGAAGCCATTGAACTGATCACCAACCCTTCGGCCAAATACGAAGCGGCCGGTAATGCCGGTATCATCAACATCCGCCTGAAAAAAAATAAGGCCTTCGGTACCAATGGTTCGGTTACCGCTGGCTACAACGTGGGCCATTATTCCAAATACAATGGCGGGTTTTCATTGAACCACCGAAACCAAAAGATCAACGTTTTTGGTAACTACAACTACAACCAGGGCAAGTATTTAAATAACATGGCCGTCACCCGTAGCGTGCCCGATACGTTGTTTGACACGAAAGGCCGCATGGTCTTTCATAGCAAAAGCCACAACTTCAAAGCCGGCGCCGATTACTTCATCAATAAAATGAATACCATTGGTGTAATGGTGAATGGCACCTTCAGCGAGCCCGAATTAACTAACACGGGACGTACGGCCATTGCGTACCAGCCGACCAAAACCGTGGATCGTATTTTAATGGCAGATAATAAAAGCTGGCTGAAGAGAAACAACATCAACTACAACCTGAATTACAGCTATACCAATCCAAATGGTAAAAGCCTGACCGTAAATGCGGACCACGGCAGCTACGACATCAACAACGATCAGTACCAGCCTAACTTCTATTACGATGCCTCCGGGCAAAACAAGACGGGCAGTGTTATTTATGAAATGATCGCTCCTTCCGATATCAAGATCAGCTCTGTGAAGGCTGACTGGGAACAAAACCTGGGAAAAGGGAAGCTGGGCTTTGGCGGTAAAACGGCTTTTGTTGAAACTGATAACGATTTTCAGCGCTACAATGTTTACAGCACCGGCAAAGAGCTGGACAAAGACCGCAGCAACCGCTTTACCTATAAAGAGAACATTAATGCCGGTTATGTCAATTATAACCGGCAATTCAAAGGGTTTATGATCCAGGCGGGCCTGCGTGTGGAGAACACGGTTACCGAAGGTGTGTCCACTGGTTTAAAAAATCAGAGTGGCAGTTATGTAAAATATGACTCTACCTTCAAACGGAACTATACCAATGCCTTTCCCAGTGCCGCGGTAACCTTCAACAAAAACCCAATGAACCAGGTAAGCTTTACCTACAGCCGCCGCATTGACCGTCCGGCCTACCAGGACCTGAATCCGTTTGAATTTAAGTTGGACGAGTACACCTTCCAGCGGGGTAATGTGAACCTGATGCCTCAGTACACCAATAGCTTTGGCGTAACGCATACCTACAAATACCGCCTGAACACCACGCTGAACTACAGCCATGTGAAGGATATGTTTGTGCAACTGCCGGATACAACCGAAAAATCAAAATCCTTCATGTCCAAGAGAAACCTGGCCTCCCAGGATATTGTGAGCCTGAACATCAGCTATCCGTTCCAGTACAAGGCCTATACCGTATTTGCCAACATGAATGCCAATTACTCGCATTACAAAGCCAATTTTGGTGAAGGCCGCACCATTGACCTGAAACCCTTTGCGGTTACCGTGTATGCACAAAACTCCCTGCGCTTTGCCAAAACCTGGACGGCGGAGCTGACCGGTTTTTACAACTCTCCTACCGTATGGCAGGGTGCCGTAAAAGCCAATGCCATGTGGAGTGTAGATGCGGGTTTGCAAAAGCAGTTGTTCAACAACAAAGCCACGCTAAAAGCGTCTGTTAGCGATGTATTTAACAGCATGAAGTTTAAGGGACATACAGATTTTGCCGGCCAGAAAGCCGATGTGGATGTAAAGTGGGAGAGCCGTCAGTTTAAGTTAAGCCTCAACTTCCGCTTTGGCAGCAATACGGTAAAAGCGGCCCGCCAGCGCAACACCGGCGCCGAAGAAGAAACCAAACGGGTGCAGCAAAGCAACGGCGGTATGGGCATTGGCAACTAATAAATGAAAAAGTAAAACAAAGGAGGACTGGTGCCTCCTTTGTTTTGTTATACACAATTGTCCATTAAATGTTGAAACACTAATTTTCCTGCGAAATTCGGAGCCTGGTAACTAATGAAGACAACAAAACGATATTCCTTTTGGAAGGTATTTTGGGTGGTGTTGGGGATTTATATCTTTTTTGGATTGATCGGTATTCTGGCCCTTTCCCTGGTCCCCAATGAGGCCGATAAGGTTTCCTCTTTTTTTAGATGGAAAACCCTGCTGAAAACCGCCATCAGCCTTTTGTTTTCTACCTGCTTTTACTATGTTTCGATCAATCATTTTTACCGCCTGCTGGTACAAAAGAAAAAGCTGATTCCCTATGTGCAGTTTTCCTGCATCGTCGTGGTCGTCAGCTTTGCCTATCATTTGGGCATCTATTACCTGTTTCCCTCCAATGAAAATCCCCAATACTCCACCATTCCCTTTTTGATCTTTGGCATTTCCATCAATACCCTTTTTTTCCTGGGATTGGGCTTATTGGCAGCCTATCTTACCAACCTGCGCGACGAACAAAAGCACCGCAAAGTGCTCGAAGAGCAAAAAATGCAACTGGAGATTGAAAAATCGCAGGCGAATTTTAATTTTTTAAAGGCCCAGATCAATCCGCACTTCCTGCACAATACGCTGAATTTCCTGTATGCCAAATCCCTGCCCTACTCCCCCGAACTTTCAGAAGGGATTTTAACGCTCAGCGATATCATGCGCTATGCGCTCAGCGAGGGCAATGCCAAGGACGGCAAAGCTCCGTTGAAAGACGAAATTGAACATGTGCGCAATGTGATCAAGATCAACCAGCTTCGCTTCAGCAATAATTTAAAAGTTAGTTTTGACGTGGAAGGCGTGGTGAACGGCGCCACCATTGTGCCCTTTGTTTTGATAACCCTGGTGGAAAATGCCTTTAAACACGGGGATTTAAAAAGCAACGAACACCCCATTATTGTTCAATTGAAAATTGAAAAAGATCAGTTGTATTTTTATTGCAGCAACAAAAAGAAAGCAGGGCCCAAGGAGCTTTCCACCGGCATTGGGTTGAAAAACATCAATAAACGTCTGGACCTGGCTTATGGCGACAGCTATCGGTTGCGCATTAAAGACGAAGCAGACATCTATACAACCGAACTAACCATTACCCGGCTATGATCAATTGCCTCATTGTTGATGACGAACAACATGCGATCGACATCCTGGCGCATTACGCAGCACAAACCCCGCATTTGAACCTGGTGGGCAGCACCACCAATCCCATTGAAGCCCTGCAACTGGTAAGCACAGAAAAGGTGGACCTGGTTTTTTTGGACATCCAAATGCCGGAACTTTCGGGTATTGATTTTATCAAGGCTTTGAATGGCCGGGTAAAAGTGATTTTGACCACCGCCTACAGCGAATTTGCCCTGGAGAGTTATGAATTGGACGTGGTGGATTACCTGCTCAAACCCGTCCGCCTGCCGCGTTTTTTAACGGCTGTGCAAAAAGTTCATCATGAGCTGAAGAATAAGGCCAAAACAAAAGATGATGAGGAAGATTACATTTTTGTAAAAACCGAATCCAAAGGCAAGCTGCTTAAAATTAACCTGGGCGATATTGACTACATAGAAGGAATGAAAAACTATGTGGCCATTTACCGGGGTGGACAAAAAACCCTGGTCTATACCAGCATGAAGGAAATGGAAGAGCGGCTCTCGGGCAAACAGTTTTTGCGCATCCATAAATCCTTCATCATTCCTGTGCCCAAAATCACCGGCATAGAAGGAAACCTGCTGAGGCTGGAAGGCGTGCACACCGGGATCCTGATCGGCGAAAATTATAAATCGGACCTGATGGAGATCATCCGCACCAAAATGATCCAATAACGGCTTTTGACCGGCACGATGTTTTCAATGACTAGAGAGTAAACTTTACGCAATGAGTCAGGCTTTTGTCCGCGAAAACGATGAGCAATGGCTGCACGAGGTGCAACCCACCCTGAATGCCCTGATTGTTTACCTCACCCGGGAAAACAACAACATAAGGGTGTACGAACAAAAAAACTTCCTCAACAAAGAGGGCAGGGAAGTGCATGTGATGAGCAACGGACTTTCCTATGCCAAAGACAATGAGGGTAAGTGGTATATTGTTTGGTAGGTGTTCCCTTCTGCCCACACTTTTGCGCTATGCTTCCCTAGCGGTGTTCGCCATAACGGAGAAGGTTTTTACTCTTTTTCGATTGATTTAGCTTAACGATTACTTTCTTCAAATTAGTCATCCGAAACGGATGCTCTCGGGCCTTAACCACTGATACCCAACCGCTGTCCAGGAAATACGTCCTGGGCCGTAAGACGGCAGACGTGAGACAGAATCACTTTCTTTCTCTTCTGTCAACGACCATCTGCCATCCGGATAGCCGTTTGGTATTAGCGTTTGCCTGGCCGGAGGTTTGAGTTTATCCAAACAACAAATCATATTTATGCTTATCTTAAATACCATAATCTGCTGTTTTCATGCGCTGCACAGCTCTTGTACTGCTGGTATTTCTGCTTGGTTGCGAAACCCGTTCTTTCGATAGGGACAAAAGGCAAATAGCTGCCAAAGACGCCATACGGCATCAGCTCTCTCCATCTGCCCGCCATTTTGAGATTGTCCGTTTTAAAGAAGATACCTTGGCTGGCTGGAGCAATCCGCTTTTGAAACGCCCCATCCGGTACACCCTGCATTTTACCTACCTGGATTCGGCCCAAACCTGGCAGCAGGAAACCGGTTCTGTGCTGTTTTCGCCCAACGGGCAATCCATCCTTGCCATAGAAATTGCCAACCGCCCATGACGCTTAAAACAAAAATATGAAGCCGCTACAACGCTTTGTTTCCCTGGATGTATTTCGGGGCATGACCATCTGCTTTATGATCATTGTAAACACACCCGGCAGCGGTGCAACCCCTTTTGCTCCTTTGGAGCATGCGGCCTGGCATGGCTTTACGCCGACCGACCTGGTGTTTCCCTCTTTTTTATTTGCCGTGGGCAATGCCATGAGCTTTTCGCTGGAACGCTACCGCCAGCTGGGGAGCCCTGCTTTTTTAAAAAAGGTGGTCAAACGAACGGTGCTCATTTTTCTTTTGGGCTACCTGATGTATTGGTTCCCTTTTTTCCGGCTCGATGATGCCGGTCGTATGACCGGCGCTCCCATTGCCGATACCCGCATCATGGGGGTGCTGCAACGAATAGCCCTTTGTTATTTTTTTGCCTCCCTGCTCATTCATTACCTGCGGCCCCGAACGGTGCTTGTTGTCAGCGTTTTGTTGTTGCTTGGTTATTGGGGTGTGCTGCTTGTTTTTGGCGATGCCGCCCAGCCCTATAGCCTATTGGGGAATGCCGGTCTTTACCTGGACCGGTTTTTAATGGGCAACAATCATTTGTACCACGGAGAAGGCGTGGGCTTTGATCCGGAAGGCCTGCTGAGCACCCTGCCGGCCATTGTCAATGTGGTGGCGGGGTATTTTGCCGGCGTGTACATTCAGCAAAAAGGAAAGAATTACGAAACCCTGGCCAAATTACTGCTGGCGGGTTGTCTGTTGGTTTTTATTGCCCTGGGGTGGAACATGGTGTTTCCCATCAACAAAAAATTATGGACGTCCTCCTTTGTGCTGCTTACCTCAGGGCTCGATCTGTTGCTGATCGCTGCCCTTGTGTATGTGGTGGAGATGAAAAACCAAACAGGCCGGTGGACAAATTTTTTTCTGGTGTTTGGCAAAAACCCCCTCTTTATTTATCTCCTGTCGGAGCTGCTGGTCACCATTTTGTACATGATACCGGCCGGGCAGGGCCAAAGCCTGTACGCCTGGATCAACCAGGTGTTTTTCCAGGTGGTGGCACCCGGGGCCGTGGGTTCGCTGCTTTTTGCCCTTGCCTACATGCTGCTTTGCTGGAGCATGGGCTGGTGGTTGAACAAAAACAAGATTTACATCAAGGTATAGCCACCGGGTTTGCGTAAATCAATCGGGCCGTGGTTTCCGGGAAATCTTTTTTTATCTCTGCAATCATCAATAACTTGGAAAGTCAATAACGTATTTATGGGAAAAAACGAAAAATCAAGACGGTCCTTTATCACCAATGTTACCAAGGGAATGATCGGGGCTACCCTCATGCCTTCCATCATTACGCCCAAAGACCGGGAAAGAAACATCAAAAGCCTGGTTCGCTCCAATACTCAGTACACGGCCAACGACCAAATACAAATAGCCCTGATTGGTTCGGGCGGCATGGGAGTGGCCGATGCCAATACGGCGCTGACGGTGCCCGGCATTAAGCTGGTAGCGGTTTGCGATCTGTACGACGGCCGTTTGGCCGAAGCCAAAAAGCGCTGGGGGGCGGATATTTTTACCACCCGCGACTACCGGGAGATCCTCAGCCGCAAAGATGTGGATGCGGTGATCATTGCCACTCCGGATCACTGGCACAAAGACATTTCGGTTGCTGCCATGAACGCCGGCAAACACGTGTACTGCGAAAAACCCATGGTGCACGATGTTTCCGAAGGCCCCGCTGTAGTGGAGGCCCAAAAACGCAATAAGGTGGTGTACCAGGTGGGCAGCCAGGGGCTCAGCTCTTTGGGCAACGAAAAAGCAAAAGAACTGTTGAAAGACGGCGCCATCGGCCAGCTCAATTATGCCGAAGGCTTTTGGGCCCGTATGTCGCCAACCGGCGCCTGGCAATATCCCATTCCGGCCGATGCCTCGCCCAAAACCGTGGATTGGGAAGCTTTTGTGGCCAATACCAAAAAAAGAGCTTTTGACGCCACCCGTTTTTTTCGCTGGCGCAACTACCGCGATTACGGTACCGGCGTTTCGGGTGATTTGTTTGTTCACTTGTTTTCCAGCCTTCATTTTGTCACCAATTCCGTAGGGCCCAATAAGGTGATGGCCACAGGCGGTCTCCGCTACTGGAAGGACGGCCGTGAAGTACCCGATGTGATGCTGGGCATGTTTGACTACCCCGAAACCGCCCAACACCCGGCGTTTAATCTTTCGCTGCGGGTCAATTTTGTAGACGGAACCGGCGGCACCAACTACCTGCGCATGGTCGGAAGTGAAGGTTCCATGACGGTGGAGTGGGACCGGGTAACGCTGTACAAGAACAAATCGGTGGTGGATGCCAACGATCCTTTGTTGCAAACAAAAAATGGCCCGGCAGGCAAGGAATATGTGTACGAACGCAAAACCATGCTGCCCCCCGAAAAACTGGAATACAATGCCGAGGAAGGATACAAAGGCGCCCACTTCGATCATTTCTATAACTGGGCCACGGCCATTCGTACCAACAAAGATGTCGTTGAGAATTCGCTGTTTGGTTACCGGGCTGCGGCACCGGCCTTGCTTTGCAACGACAGTTATTTTGACAACAAGATCATTCAATGGGATCCAAAAAATCTGAAACTTATTTAAACAAAACGCATGAAACCTGTTTTTTTCTCCTGGCTGGCCGCTTCTTTACTACTTAGTTGCGGAGAGACCAAAGAAACCGCAAATACGAATGAAATGACAACGACTTCAGCCGATGCTGGTTATACCTCCTTGTTTGACGGCCAAACCCTGACGGGCTGGCGCACTTATCAGAATAAGCCGGCTGATTCCTGGGCGGTAAAGGACGGTGCCATCTATTGCAAGGGCAGCACAACAGATAAAAGCGACCTGCGGGCCGATCTGATCACCACAGGGCAATATGAGAACTTTGAACTTTCACTGGACTGGAAAATTTCGCCCCAGGGAAACAGCGGCATCATGTACCTGGTAAGCGAGGAATTTCCGGCAGCCTATTTAAGCGGACCCGAATACCAGGTGATTGATGATCTGGGTTTTCCGCAAAAACTGGAAGACTGGCAAAAAACCGGCGCCAACTATGCCATGGATGCGGCGCCAGCGGCACAGCCTAAACCGGTAGGCGAATGGAACCATACAAAAATTGTAGTGAATAAAGGACATGTAGAACACTGGCTGAACGGAACAAAAGTGGTGGACTACCAGTTATGGACCGACGAATGGACCCAAAAAAAAGCCACCGGTAATTGGAAGGAGACGCCCGGCCATGGCATGACCAAAAAAGGCCATATTGCCCTGCAGGACCACGGCAGCGAGGCCTGGTTTAAAAATATTAAGATCCGGGAGCTCTGATCCTTCAATCATCGTTCTGAAAACCGGCAACCCTGCCGGTTTTTTTGTGCGGCGAGGGGAGCTATTTTTTTTGAAGCAGCAACGCCCCCACCGCCAGGCAAAACAGCAAGGCCCCGGCCAGCTTTATCGGCCGACGGGGAGCGGTGTTTCGCCAGCCTCCGTCTATGCCGCTCCCATAATCTACGGTATGCAATACATTGCCGCTGGTGTCTTCGGTTTCATCCGCCTCTTGCAAATAGTTTTTTATGACCGAGGCGGTAATGTTCCGGCTCAGGCGGGGGAAGAGGGTATGCGCCATTTTTAAAAAACCGGCGGCAGCGCCAATGGTGGCCGAAGACCTGGGGTGTTGCACAATAGAAACCACGGTCCGGGCTACTTTTCTGGGGTCATAAACCGGCGGTGCCGGCTTTAACATCCTGCCGGTAAAATTGGCTGCGTGCTGTATGCCCGGTGTGTCCAAGAACGCAGGATAAAGATCGCATACCTGTATGTGCGGGTAAGGGATTAATTCGCCTTTCAGGGATTCAGAAAAGCCGCGGAGGCCAAACTTGCTGGCTGTATAGGCGGCGGCGTAAGGTGTGGGAAACCACCCACCCACCGAGATGTTGTTGATCAGCAGTCCATACCCCTGTTGTTTAAAATAAGGCAGCACGGCATGGGCGCCGTGCATATACCCCAGCAGGTTGGTTTTAATCACTTCTTCGTGCACTTCTGTCGGCGTTTGATCCAGCTCGCCGGCAGCAAGCACACCGGCATTGTTGATCCATACATCAATCTTGCCGCCAAAGCGGTAGGCGGCTTTGGCCAGTTCCTGCACGGTATCGGCATACCGTACGTCTGTGGGCACGGCCAGGGCCGATCCGTTCAGCTCTTCGCACTCGGCCACTACTTCTTTTAAAGCCTCTTCTCTGCGGGCCGCCAGTACCAGTTGTGCGCCCTGAGCGGCCAGCTCTACGGCCATGGCGCGGCCCACTCCGCTGGAAGCCCCGGTAATCACAATAACCTTGTCCTGTAAAGCTGTTTCCGATCTGCTGCTCATAACGGTGATTTTTAAAATGGCAGCAACAAATACGCCATGGCAATCGCCAGCTGGTTTGGAGGTGGAAAGCAGCGGACGGCTTGTCTTATAAGTGTGGTGGGGTGCCGGATTATTTTCGCTCCGGTAGTGTTACCCAATGGTGTTCGTCTTTGGCAATTAGGGCCTCCGAGTCTTCGGGGCCCCAGGAGCCGGGGGCATAATTGGGGAAATCAACCGGCTGGCGGGTTTGCCAGGTTTCCAAAATGGGTTCAATGATTTTCCAGGCGGCTTCCACCTGATCGGCACGCATAAACAAGGTGGCATCGCCTTCGATCACGTCTTCCAGCAGGGTTTCATAGGCGTCGGGCTGGTTGTCGCCGTAGGCTTCTGTATAGCTAAAGATCATGTCCACCGGCTGCAGCACCATGTGGGGGCCGGGTTGTTTGGCCTGAAAGCGGAGCCGGATATCCATTTCGGGCTGGATGCTGATGGTGAGCCGGTTGGGGCGCCAGGTTTCTCCGGCCTCCGGAGGAAAGGCATATTGCGGGGCCGGTTTAAACTCAATGGCAATGATGGTGGATTTTGATTGCATGGCTTTGCCCGTTCGCACATAAAAGGGCACGTCTTTCCAGCGCCAGTTGTCTACGTAAAATTTGACGGCGGCAAAGGTTTCTACAAAAGATTGGGGCGATACGTTTTTCTCCTCCCGGTAGGCTTTCATTTGTTTTCCTTTCATCCAGCCGGCGCCGTATTGTCCGCGAACCGCGTTTTTATGCACCTCGTCCTTTTCCCATTGGCGGATGGCCATCAGCACATCCAGTTTTTTGTTCCGGATTTCATCGGCATCAAAAGACACGGGGGCTTCCATGGCAATCATGCACAGCAGCTGCAAAATATGGTTTTGAACCATGTCTCTTAAGGCCCCGGAGTTTTCGTAATAGCCGCCCCGGTCTTCCACCCCAATAGATTCTGCTGCGGTGATTTGTATGTGGTCAATGTAATGGCTGTTCCAGATGGGTTCGAACAGACCGTTGGCAAAGCGCAGGGCCAAAATATTTTGTACGGTTTCTTTGCCCAGGTAATGATCGATCCGGTAAATCTGTTCTTCTTTAAATAAACGGCTTAGCCGTTCGTTTAATTCGGTTGCGCTTTTCAGATCGTGGCCAAAGGGTTTTTCAAAAACCATCCGGGAGCGGGCCGCATTGGTGGTCAGCTTGGCCTTGTACAGTTTTTCGGCAATATCCGGTGCCAGTTGCGGGGCCACCGATAAATAATAAATGGTTGTGGCTTTGGCCTTCCAGGCTTCTTCGTTTTTTTTAATTCGGGAAGCAATGCTTCGATAGGTGCGGTCGCTTTCCAGATCGCCCCTGAGGTATTCGATATGGGTCGAAAATTCTTTCCAGGCAATTTGGATGCAGCCCGGTCTTCGGGAGTGCTCTTCAATTCCTTTTTTGCTGTGGTTGCGAAAGCTGGAATGGGTATAATTGCTTCGGCCAATGCCCACAATCAAAAATTTTTCCGGCAAGTATTTGTCCAGGTAAAGGTTGTACAAAGCCGGCATCAGCTTGCGGTAGGTAAGATCGCCGCTGCCGCCAAAGATGAAGATGATGGTGGGTGGTTTGGAGTTTACTTGCATTTTATCATTTTGAAGTTCACGAGTTCCAAAGTTTACAAGTTCACCAGTTTTAGCTGTCTTCAACCTGTGAGCCGTATAACTATTTCCCAGCCTGCCATTCCGTATGAAAAACACCTTCCCGGTCAATGCGCTGGTAGGTATGGGCCCCGAAATAATCCCGTTGTGCCTGTATTAAATTGGTGGGCAGCCGGTCGCTCAAAAAAGCGTCGTAATAGGCCAGGGCGCTGCCGATGCCTGCCACCGGAATTTTTGACTGCACTGCCAGGGCCACCAGGCGCCGCAGGCTGCCCTCTCTTTTTTTCAACAAAACAGCAATGTCTTTATCCAGCAAAAGATTGGGCAGACGGGGATTGTTTGCAAAAGCAGCGGTAAAGTTCCCCAGCAGGGCCGAACGGATGATGCAGCCCGATTTCCATACCTGAATGACCGAGGGCAGGGGAATGTTCATTGCCCATTCGTCCGATGCCTTTGCCAGCATACTTAAGCCCTGGGCATAGGCAATGACAAAACAAAAAGCCAGGGCGTTTTCCAGATCGGTAAGCAATTCGTCGCCGGCTTTTATGGGAGAAAGCTCGGGGGCATACAGTTGGGCCGCCTGGGTTCTTTGTACTTTGTACACCGAAAGATCCCTCAGGGCAACGGCCATGTCAATGGTGGGAATGGCAACCGGCAGATCCATGGCCTCCTGCGAGGTCCACTTCCCCGTGCCTTTGGACCCTGCCTGGTCCAGGATTTTGTCGATTAAAAAATCGTTGGAATTCTCTGTTTCGCTGTCACTGGTTTTGAATATTTCGGCCGTGATTTCAATTAAAAAAGAATGCAACTGCCCATCGTTCCATTTTAAAAAAATGTTGTGCAGCGCCTGGTTGTTCCAGCCGGCGCCGCGGTGCAACAGGTCGTAGGCTTCGCTGATCATTTGCATCAGGGCATATTCAATGCCGTTGTGTACCATTTTTACATAATGCCCGGCCGCGCCGTTTCCCATGTAGGCCACGCAGGGAACACCGTTTGCTTTGGCGGCAATGGCTTCCAAAATGGGTTTTAGGTATTGATAGGCTTCCTCATCGCCCCCGGGCATCATGCTGGGTCCGTACCGGGCGCCGGCCTCTCCGCCCGAAACGCCCATTCCAAAAAAATGGATGCCCTTATCCTGCAGGTAATGGATGCGCTTCAGGGTGTCTTTGTGAAACGAATTGCCTCCGTCGATGATGATATCTTCTTTTTCCAGGTGCGGAAGCAAATTGGCGATGACATCATCCACCGGTTTGCCCGCCGGTACCAGCATCATGATTTTGCGGGGCTTTTTCAGGGCTGTGGTCAATTGGGCAATATCGGTTGTGCCTTTTACCGTGGTGCCGGGTTTGGCAGCGGCTTCCAGCTGATCGGCCCTTTCCTGCCTAAGGTCAAAACCCATAACGGCGTAGCCCTTGTCGGCCATGTTGAGCAGCAGGTTGCTGCCCATCACGCCAATGCCGATCATTCCAAAATCAAAACGTGCATTCATATCTATTTTCGATTACGACCTGTAGAGTCGCCCTGTGGCCTTGGTTCGGGCTTGGGGGCCTTGGTGACCGGATCGGTAGCGCCGTGGTGACAGGTATAGCAGGTGACCATCAATTGCGTATTGAGCCGGTCTTTTTTTGAGCCCGTGACGTCAAAATACTTGTCATTGATCTTGTGCATCATCTTAATCATGTCCCGGGCCACCAGCTTGTGTTTGTTGTCGTCGGAAGCAAAATCCATTTTCTTGGTCTCCTCGTTGCGGACATGGCAATAATTGCACTTGACGTTGAGCGAGGCTGTGAAATGGTGCATCACGCTATCGAGTTGCTCCTTGTTTATGTTTTTGGGCAGGACCTTGAGGTTTTTATAAAGGGGATCTTCTTTTCCGGTAAAAGCCAGGGATAAAGCAACCATTCCGGCAAAAGCCAGGGTAAACAGAATCGTTCTTTTCATAAAGCGTTAAAATTTTCAATGAATTTATACAAAAATCCCGCCTTAGCGTTGAAACAATGATTGGCAGCCGTTCTATTGTTATTTTTGCAGCACATTAAAAAACAGCCCATGGCCGATTTGGTAAAAGAATTCAATGAGTACCGGGAAAAAATGAACGAGGTGATCCTGAGCAAAAACAACCTGGTTATGAAGCGGCTTTGGAATTTGGACACCAATACCTACGAAGACGGGGCGTTGGACCGAAAGACCAAAGAAATGCTGGGGCTGGTGGCCAGCATGGTATTGCGTTGCGATGATTGCATTAAATACCATTTGGGTAAAGCCCATGAGTTGGGTGTTACGACCGAACAGATGTACGAGATTTTTGCCGTGGCCAATATTGTGGGCGGAACGATTGTCATCCCGCATACCCGAAGGGCGGCCGAATACTGGGAAGAATTAGTAAATTCAAAATGAAAACTGAAAAATGCCTGAAACACTTACAGAAAAAAATATAACGCTCACTCCAAAAGATTTTGCCACCGACCAGGAAGTGCGCTGGTGCCCGGGTTGCGGCGATTATTCCATTTTGGCCCAGGTGCAAAAAATAATGCCCACGCTGGGCATTCCCCGGGAAAACATTGCCATTATTTCGGGAATCGGGTGTTCCTCCCGCTTTCCCTACTACATGAACGTATACGGCATGCACTCCATTCACGGACGGGCCACAGCCATTGCCAGCGGCTTGAAAGCCGCCCGCCCCGAGCTGAGTGTGTGGATTGTTACCGGCGACGGTGATGGATTGAGCATTGGCGGCAACCATACCATTCACCTGCTGCGCCGCAATTTTGATGTGAATGTGCTTTTGTTCAATAACCAGATCTATGGTTTGACCAAGGGACAGTATTCCCCAACCTCGGAAGAAAACAAAGTGACCAAGTCCACGCCGCTGGGAAGCATTGACCATCCCTTTAATCCTTTGGCCCTGGCCATGGGTGCCGATGCCAGTTTTATTGCCCGCAGCATGGACCGCGATCCCAAGCACTTGCAAAGCATGTTGCTGCGGTCTTATGCCCACCACGGCGCCTCCTTTTTGGAAATCTACCAGAACTGCAACATCTTTAACGACGGCGCATTTGAAGTTTTTACCGAAAAAGCCACCAAGACCGATGAGGCCCTGTTCCTGGAAAACGGCCAGCCATTAATCTTTGGCGCCAACCGCGATAAAGGCATCAAGCTGGATGGCTTTACCCCCGTGGTGGTAGACCTGAACGAAGGACATAGCGCCGACGAGCTTTGGGTACATGACGAAAACGATATTTACAAAGCGCAGATACTGACCCGTATGTTTGACGATCCCAAGCAGGAACGTCACCTGCCCCGGCCCTTTGGTGTTTTTTACCAGGCGATACGTCCTACCTACGAGGACATGATGAAGGCTCAGATAGAACTGGCCAAGGGTAAAAAGCCCGCAGACCTGGATAAGCTGCTCAGGGGCAACGAGGTTTGGGAAATTGCTTAGGGTCTTTGAAACCGAATAAATGAATGCCGCCTCAAGCGGCATTTTTTTATGGGTATATTTGATCAGCTTTGGGTTCCAAATTGCCAGGTGCAACGGTAATTTGGAATCGCTCCTTCTTTCCATGGTTATGGGGTGATTCTGTAAAACACCGGGGCATCCCTGGCATTAAATTGTTTCGCATAAGAAGATCTGGCTGTTGGTTTGCTGTCGGTCTGAATAAATAAATTGGTTTGGTATGCTCATTCACATTCATCCCCAAAATCCGCAGGAGCGATTGATCCGGCAGGTGGTGGGTATTTTAAAAAGCGGAGGAATCATCATTTACCCGACCGATACCATTTATGGTTTGGGTTGCGATATTTTTCAGCACAAGGCCATTGAAAAAATTTGCCAGATCAAGGGCCTGCAGCCCCAGAAAGCCCATTTTTCTTTTGTGTGCTATGATTTGAGCGACCTAAGCCATTATGCCAGGCAGTTGTCCACATCGGTTTACCGGAGCTTAAAACAACACCTTCCCGGGCCCTATACCTTTATTTTGGAAGCCAGCAGGGACGTGCCAAAGATTTTAAAAACCAAAAAAGACACGGTGGGCATCCGGGTGCCGGACAATAAAATTGCCCGCTGTATTGTAAAGGAACTGGGCAATCCCATCCTCAGCGCTTCGCTGCCCGGCGAATACGTAGAAGATTATACCGATCCGGAGATCATTCACGAACGCTTTGAAAAAAGAGTGGATGTTGTGATTGATGGCGGAGTGGGTGGCATGACCCCTTCTACCGTTATTGATTTTGTAGGCGGGGAAGCCAAGCTGGTAAGGGAGGGAGCCGGAGAATGGCTCATGGTATAAAGCGAGTCCAAGAATCGATTGTTGATTGTGGACAAGTCATTTGTTTTGCGGAAAAAATAAGAACGCAGGTGCCGATTCTGGAGCCGGAGGGTTCTGGAAAAGCTCATAAAAAAGCACCGCCAGATGAGCGGTGCCTGTTAACCTTCAACCATTCTTTTACGGCAGATCATTTAAGATGCAGCACATGAAAAAGACAGCTTTAAGATGGTAAAACGCTGCACGGGTTTAATTAAAAACCTGGCGGTTCAAACAGTACAGGTTGGCTATAGTCCAGCCGAAAGGATTTTCGGTGGTATTTGCAGGGGCCGTATTTATCCAAAGCTGCCTGATGTTCTTTGGTGGCATAGCCCTTGTTTTGCGCCCAGTTGTACTGAGGAAATTGTACGTGAAGGGTTTTCATATAATCATCGCGGTAGGTTTTTGCCAAAATGCTGGCCGCTGCAATAGAGGCATAGAGGCCATCGCCCTGAACAATACATTTATGTGGTACCCGCTTAAACGGAGTGAACCGGTTGCCATCGATCAGCAGCAGTTGTGGCTGCGGCATTAATTGTTTAATGGCCAAGTGCATGCTTTTAAAAGAGGCTTTTAAAATATTCAGCTTGTCAATTTGCTTGTTGCACAGATTAGCCACGGCATAAGCCAGCGCATTTTTTTCAATAAAGGAACGCAGTTCATACCGCTGCTCCTCGCTTACTTGTTTTGAATCGTTTAAAAACGGATGGTAAAAATCACGGGGCAAAATAACCGCAGCGGCAAACACCGGACCGGCCAGACAGCCCCGTCCGGCTTCATCACAACCGGCTTCCAACAACTCTTCCTGGTAATACGCTTGCAGCAATTGATTTTTTTCAAAAATAAAAAGACTCCGGTTTCTGCTTCCCTGTCCCGCAAATTATTTTTCTTTTTAAGCCGCCCGGGGATTTCGTAAATTTAATGCTGCTTCCAGACCATGCGGTTTTTTCAATCATCATGGTTTCTTTTTCTTCTCGGAATGATTATTTTGATAGTGATTTTGAGCAAGGTTTTTACAGCCACTCAACAAGCTTATCAGCTTTCTGCCCGCAAGGTTGATCAAGAAAATAAACTTTGGCAGCCACCTTCGGAAACCGAAATTCCTACAGACAGCACGGGTGCCCTCATCCGCTATGGCAGAGAATTGATCGCCTCTACTTCAAAATACTTAGGTCCAAAGGGTTCTGTTATTGCGGTGTCCAACAATATGAACTGTCAAAATTGTCACCTTACCGCAGGCACCCAAAACTTTGCCAACCCGTTTTCGGCGGTGTCCTCCACTTATCCCAGGTACCGGGACCGCAGCGGAAAAGTAGAATCGGTTGAATTT
>JAEVYV010000120.1 GCA_023392575.1 Bacteroidota bacterium
CTGTTCTTTCTTACGTGTTTCGTCATGAGTGGTTTTTCTTTTCGCTTTTGCTTATCATGACGGGCTAAGAACCTATTGTAGTGATAGGCTTCCAGCGGCTTATAGTAAGGCAGACGCCGTCTAAAAAAATTTTTATCCCCATACTCAATGCTTTACCTTTAGGTATAGCCCCAATCTTCCTGCCTTGTTTGTACTACTTAACCTGAGCATTGGTTCTAAAAGGGATATTAATGGCTATCAATGGAAAAACTTTAGTAGCTACGGCATGTTTGGTGTTTTTACTATTTTCCTGCAACAGCGATAAAAATAAAAAAGGCGCTTCTTCTGCTTCAGCCAATGCTGTAAAGGACTACCCGGTCCTTAGCGTTGCACCCCATCCCGTTACTTTGACCAGTGATTATCCGGCCACCATTCAGGGACAGCAAAACGTGGAAATACGGCCGAAAATAAGTGGCTACATCGAAAAAATTTTTGTTGATGAAGGGGCCACTGTCAGGCAGGGTCAGTTGCTTTTTCAAATCAGTGCGCCACAATATGAGGAGGAAGTACGGACGGCCAAAGCCAACATACAGATTGCCTCGGCCGATGTGAATGCGGCGGAAATGGAGGTGAATAAGGTTCGCCCCCTGGTTGAAAAAAATATCATCAGCAAGTACGAACTGGAATCGGCTCAATTCAACCTGCAGGCAAAGCAGGCGGCCCTGGCCCAGGCCCGGGCCACCCTGGCCAATGCCCGGACCAATTTGGGGTATACATCCGTGACCAGCCCGGTCAACGGGGTTATTGGCACCATTCCATACAAAATCGGCAGCCTGGTAGGCAGCAACACCAGCCAACCCTTGACCACCGTTTCCAACATCGGAAACATTTACGCTTATTTTTCCATTAACGAAAAACAGGCATTGAATTTTTTCAAAAACGCCAAGGGACATTCTATGGAGGAGCGGCTGGCCTCCATCCCTCCAGTAACACTGGTTCTGGCCAATGGAACCGAACTGCCGCAAAAAGGCCGTGTGGAAACTGCCAGTGGCCTGATCAACACCGAAACCGGATCGGTTTCCGTAAGGGCTACTTTTCCCAACCCAAACCAACTGGTGCGCAGCGGCAGCAGCGGAGTGGTGCGCATTCCCACCACAATCGATTCGGCGCTCCTCGTTCCTCAAAAATCCACCTATGAAATTCAGGGAAAGAGGTTTGTGTATTTGGTAACCGATAGCAACACCGTAGCCAGCCGCGAAATCAAGACCCGGGAAAATAGCGGAGGACAATATTTTGTGGTAGAAGAAGGGTTGCGCCCCGGCGATAAGATTGTTGTGGAAGGCGTATCCTCTTTACGGGAAGAGGCCCGGATCAAACCCAGGCAAGTGAATGGAGACAGCCTGTACCACGAACTGGTGAGAGGTTGAATATGTGTGATGTGTTTAATTGAATTTTATGTTTAATCGCTTTATTGAACGGCCGGTATTATCAACTGTCATTTCCATTTTGATTGTGATATTGGGCCTGCTTGGGTTGCTTTCCTTACCCGTTTCGCAATATCCTGAAATTGCGCCGCCGACCATTGTGGTTTCCACTTCTTACCAGGGAGCAAGTGCCGATGTGGTGTTGAACAGCGTGGTCATTCCCCTGGAAGAACAGATCAATGGTGTAGAGGGCATGACCTACATTACCTCTTCTTCCGGCAACGACGGATCGGCCCGGATCACCATTACCTTTAAACTGGGAGTCAATCCGGACATTGCTTCGGTGAACGTACAAAACCGGGTGGCGCTTGCTACACCCCTGCTGCCTGCCGAAGTAACCCGGGCCGGCGTGACCACCCGGAAAGTACAAAGCAGCAACCTGCTGGTTTTTTCTTTATACAGCGAGGATACGGCCTATGACCAGGCCTTTGTTCAGAATTATGCTGAAATCAATCTTGTTCCCCTGATAAAACGGGTGCCGGGAGTGGGTGATGCGGTGGCTTATGGGCGGATGGACTACTCCATGCGCATCTGGCTAAAGCCCGATGTGATGGCCAGTTATGGCTTGGTGCCAAATGATATCAGCACTGTGCTGGCGGAGCAGAATGTAGAAGCCGCTCTGGGGCAATTTGGAGAGCAGGGTCGGCAAACTTTTCAATACGTGATCAAATATCCCGGCCGCCTCAAAAGCACGGAGGAGTTTGAAAATATTGTCGTCCGGTCTTTGGGCAATGGGAATGTGTTGCGCCTTAAAGATATTGCTCGAATTGAGCTGGGCGCCATGAGCTATGCGGTGACCAGTACCACAAACGGCTACCCCAGCGTGGGGGTAGCGGTCAGCCAGACGGCGGGCTCCAATGCGCAGGATGTAATCAGGGGTAGCCTGAAGGTTTTGGACGAGGCCGCCAAATCTTTTCCCAAAGGCATTAAGTATGTAAACGTGATGAACGTAAACGATTTCCTGGAAGCGTCCATCAGCAAAGTAATCAGCACACTGATTGAAGCCTTTCTCCTGGTTTTTGCAGTGGTGTTTCTGTTTTTACAGGATTTTCGCTCCACCCTCATTCCGGCCATTGCCGTGCCGGTAGCCATTGTGGGTACTTTTTTCTTTTTGCTTTTGTTTGGCTTCACCATTAACCTGCTCACCTTGTTTGCGCTTTTGCTGGCCATTGGTATTGTGGTAGATGATGCCATTGTGGTGGTGGAAGCCGTGCATGCCAAACTGGATCAGGGCTATACCTCGGCCCTGCAGGCCTCTCGTGATGCCATGGGGGAAATTACCAGTGCCCTTATTTCCATAACCCTGGTAATGGCGGCCGTATTTGTGCCTGTAAGTTTTATCACCGGCTCGGCGGGGGTGTTTTACAAGCAATTTGGCCTTACACTGGCCATCTCCATTATTTTATCTGCCGTTAACGCACTAACCCTGAGCCCCGCACTGGCAGCCTTGTTTTTAAAACCGCACAAAGAAACCGCAAAAAAGAAAAGTCTGCTGCAAAGGTTTTACGCTGGCTTCAACAGGGGCTTTGATGCGGTAAAAGGACAATACGAAAAATCGGTAGCCTTTCTTGTGCGTAGCAAATGGCTGGTCTGGGTGGTGATCGCCCTATTTGGCGGATTGCTTTATTTTTTGATGAAAACCACGCCTACCGCCTTTGTGCCCAACGAAGATATGGGCGTCATCATGGCCGACGTTGCCCTGCCGCCTTCCGCTTCTACCGAACGAACGCAGGAAACAACCGGTCAGGTGGAAAAGATCGTAAGAACCGTGCCGGATGTGGAAAGCATTTTAAGGGTAAACGGTACCGGTCTTATTAGCGGAGCCGGAAGCAATTATGGCCTGCTCATTATTAAGCTCAAACCCTGGAAGGAACGCAAAAACGAACAGCAGCATGTGCAGTCCATTATACCGCTCTTGTTTGCCAAAACTTCGGGAATCCGGGATGCGCGGATCGTTTTTTTTGGAGCACCTACCCTGCAAGGT
>JAEVYV010000138.1 GCA_023392575.1 Bacteroidota bacterium
GCCCTGCCGTTTTGCCTGGGCCACATAAAACGACAGCAGGATAAAGGCAGTGGCGTTGATGGTCATGGAGGTGGACACTTCCTCTAGTTTGATGCCGTGAAACAGGGTTTCGATATCGTTCAGCGAATCAATGGCCACGCCTACTTTGCCCACTTCTCCTTCGGCCAGGCGGTGGTCGCTGTCGTAGCCAATTTGGGTAGGCAGGTCAAAGGCCACGCTCAACCCCATTACTCCCTGCGACAGTAAGTAATGATACCGTTTGTTGCTTTCTTCGGCCGTGGAAAAACCGGCGTACTGCCGCATGGTCCATAGCTTGCCGCGGTACATATCGGCCTGCACGCCCCGGGTGTAGGGAAAGGCTCCGGGTTGCTCGGGCACAAGCCCCTGAAGCGAATCCGCGGAATAAACGCTTTTGATTTCGATGCCCGAGTCCGTAAATATTTTTTTATCGCTCATGAAGGTTACATGATTTTTTTGGCTTCCGCATTTAACGTATTGCTTGCATGGGTGTGCAGCGCCGCTTTTTCCTCCTGCATCAGCCCTTCAATGATCTGCCGGTTCAAATCGGTTGCGGAGGCGTCCGGCGTCAGGGTTTTGGCAATGGAATTGATCATGAGCATATTCTGATCCTTTAAGTTCCGCACCGCTTCCCAGGCAGACTGGCTTACATAAATTTGTTGTGAGGCGTTGTATTCATATTCCTGCTTAATGGTCTCAATCAAAAAAACCTGCATTTCCCTTGCCGACAGGCCGGGCTGGCTTAAACGGCTTATCAGGTTGGGCAGCGCAATTCGTTCACACAAAAGTACCAGTCTTTCGTAAGCCTGCAATTGCAGCGGCCTGGTGCTGAAAGGATCCGGCGAGGTATTGTTCTTATCCTTAAATTGGAAAAAAACAAAAATAGAAATCAAAAGAGCTAAGACAGAAACGATCAGGCTGACGGTGGTAATTTCCATTGCTATTTATTAAAGGGTCAAAAATAATGTGAAACGGCCATCCTTCGGGAAATTGTACCAAGGCCGTTTGCTGTCGTCTTTACGGCATTAAGGAAATGTTATTATCGCTACACCCCACTAGCCAGAAGACGGTAGGCGAATCAATAGTTTGAATAACTTTGAATCATGGAAACGATGACACAATCACCTGTACAATTTACGGAAGGTGCGGTTACAGAGATAAAGCGATTAATGAGTGAGCCGGACTTTGATGCCAGCCAACATCTGCGGGTTGGTGTAAAAGGCGGCGGCTGTTCGGGCATGTCCTATATTCTGGGTTTTGATGCCAAAAAAGAAAATGACGCCGTATACGAGTACCAGGGGTTAACTTTTATTATGGAAAAAGCCCACGAAATGTACCTGCTGGGCATGCAAATAGACTGGGTGAATGGTTTGAACAACCGGGGATTCACTTTTAAAAACCCCAATGCCTCAACCACCTGCGGATGCGGCAGTTCATTTGCCGTATAATTTTACCGCCCAAAATATGGTAAGTCTTCCCTTTCTGAAGACTTTTTTTGTCATAGATATCTGTCAGCCGTTTTAGGTGCACTGCATTTTGTACATTCTATCAGACGATTGTAAAATAACCTGATAGAACCAGCAACAAAAAAGCCTTCCCTTTCAGGAAGGCTTTTTCTATCAAAAGCTTGTTATTCTTAATGCTTGGCAACTGCCGGCGTTGATTTTGTTGCCTGTTTTCCAACTTCTTTTGCTTTGGATGCCAAGCCTCTTTTTCCGCCCAAGTCAACCAGTACAGGCGCTGCCACAAACACCGAGGAGTAAATACCCACAACCACACCAATCAGCATGGCAAAGGCAAAACCACGGGTTACTTCACCGCCCACCAGGAACAGGATCAAAATGGTCAGGAACACCGTCAGTGACGTCATGATCGTACGACTCAGGGTTTCGTTGATCGCACGGTTGATAATGACTTCTTTCGATTCTCCAACCAGTTGATGGCTGTATTCCCTGATACGGTCAAAGATGACCACGGTATCGTTCATAGAGAAACCAATTACGGTTAGAATGGCCGCAATAAAGTGTTGGTCGATTTCCAGCGGGAAAGGAACCACATCTTTCAGGAACGAGAACACAATCAATGTTACCAACACGTCGTGCAACAACGCCACAATGGTACCCATTGAATATCTCCAGTCGCGGAAGCGGATGAAGATGTAAAGCGAAATGATCAGGATCGACCAGAAGGTAGCCCATTTGGCACCGCTTTTCAGGTCATCAGATATGGTCGGCAACACTGTTGTTCTTCCAATGATGTTTTTATTATTGAAGGTCTCAAACGTTGTTCCTGCGGGTAAATGGTTGGTCAATCCTTCCTGCAGCTTGGCCGCTACCACAGCATCGGCATCAGAAGAAGTGTTCTCAATTTCGTAGGAGGTGGTAATATCCAACTGATTGTTTCCGCCAATGGTTTTAATAACAGGGGCCTCACCAAAAGCCTTGGTCAGGTCTTCGCGGATCTGCTCTACGTTCGGCGTTTTGTCAAAAGCCACAATGTAGCTGCGGCCCCCCTTGAACTCCACGCCTTCGTCAAAACCATGGATAAAGGCGCCAATACCCAAAAGTAACACCACCACCGATATGGTATAGGCTGTCTTTCTGTATTCAATGAATTTGAAGCTGGCGTGTTTGAAAATGCGGCGGGACAGGGGCGTAAAATACTCCAGGTGACGTTTTTTATTGGTAAACCAATCAGATACCCAGCGGCTCACTAAAATTCCGCAGAACAACGACAGCAGAAGACCGATGATTTGCGTAGTGGCAAAGCCCTTTACCGGACCCAATCCAAAAGAAAAAAGGATGATAGCAGTTAACAGGGTCGTAATGTGCCCGTCCAGTACCGGAGGCAAGGAACGCCTATAGCCATCACTTACCGCCTGAACATAGGATTTGCCTCTTGTTAGTTCTTCCTTAATACGTTCGTAGATCAACACGTTGGTATCTACCGCCATACCAATGGTTAGAACCAAACCGGCAATACCAGGAGCGGTTAAGGTGGCTCCCAAGCCGGTTAATACCCCAATGGTAAAAAGAAGGTTCAGGGTCAAGGCAATGTTTGCAATCCAACCGCTGGTGTTGTAATAAACCAGCATCAAAATAAAGATCACAATAAATGAAAGCACAAAGGCCATGATACCCCCGTGGATGGCATCGCTACCCAGGGTAGGGCCAACCACTTGTTCCTGTACGATTTTGGCAGGAGCAGGCAGCTTACCGGCCTTTAAAATATTGGCCAGGTCAGTGGACTCTTCTACCGTGAAGTTTCCGGAGATCTCCGTATTGCCGCCGGTAATGGGGCCGTTGTTGGCAACAGGAGCGGAGTAAACGATGTCGTCCAGTACAATAGCGATCGGTCTTTTTTGCTCGTAGCTTCTTCTGGTCAGTTGCTCCCACTGACGGGAACCCACACTGTTGGTGGTCATGGAAACGCTTGGCTTGCCAAATTGATCGAATGTGGCTTTGGAAGAAGTCACCACTTCGCCTTCCATGGGCGCCTTATCGCTACCGTTTGTTTTGAGTACATAAAACGGAACTGTTTTTTCCGGCTTGCCTTTCGAGTCGCGGTTGGGAATACCAAAAGCAAATCGGGCATCGGCAGGAAAAGCATTGCGGATTTCTTCTTTGTTTAACACTTCCCTTAAAGCCGCAGTATCGTTGATGGATACGGTAAGACCCGCCTTAAAGAAATCACCGGTAAGGGTTTTGGTGCCGGCCAAAGAACTGTCGGCGGTTTTTATCCCGGTATCGGTCTTTAGTTGTTCGGATAATTTTACGCCTCCCGAAGTATCAGCAGCTGCATTTGCCGCAGGTTTGCTGGTGTCGGCAGCGGCTGGAGCCGGAGCAGCGTTTCCGCTGACCATGTGGCTGTAAGCCTGGTCGGCAGCCATAAAGGAAGATTGCAGCTCTTCAATTTTATATACCTCCCAGAACTGAAGATTGGCAGAGGATTGCAAATATTTGCGTACCCGCTCCTGGTCTTGCACGCCGGGAAGTTCTACCGTAATGATGCCACGTTGCTTATCGGGGTTGATGTTTGGCTGGGCCACACCAAACTGGTCGATACGATTGCTTAGTACGTTGAACGTACGGTCAAACGCATCGTTTGCTTCCTTGCGAATTTCGCTGATTACTTTGTCATCGCTATCGGTGATCTTGATGCGATCCTGGTTGCCGGTAGCAAACAAAGAAGCCAGGCGTCCGCTTGGATTCAGCTTTTTGTATTCTTCAACAAACAGAGTAACAAAATCGGCATTGCTGTTGGCCTTTCTTTTATTGGCATTATCCAATGCCTTTAAAAAGTTGGGTTCTTTGGAATTGTTGGCCATAGAGCGCAGAAGACCACTCAGCTCAACTTCCATGGTGACGTTGATACCCCCTTGCAGGTCCAGACCAAGGTTCAGTTCTTCCTCCTTGGCTTTTTGATAACTGATGGCACCGGTAAAACCGTAGTGAACCGTTTCATCCTTTGTGCTGTCCAGTAATCTTTTTAACCTGGCTTTGTAGACAGAATCTTTTAGTGCCTCGTTAGCAGTAGCGTAGTTTTGGGACACGAATTGTTGCGCCTTTTCTTCCATTTTCCGTTCATGGCCACGAACCACCCAGGTAAAGGATAGCTCGTAAATAGAATAAAGGACCAGCAATACGGTAAAAAAGCGGACTAAGCCTTTTAATTGCATAAAAAAATAAATTTTAAAATTCCTACCCGACGGCTTTTTCATCAAAAGGCGGGGTGAGGCGTTTTTTTAAGAGTGGGCAAAGATAGTTTTTTCGCCATAATTTCAGGCTTTAATTATACGGCTTTTGAACGGTCAAAATGGCCTGTTTAAGAGCTTTTAGCCTTTTTTTAGCGTATGGGTTCCCAATCCGGCTTGGCCGCCCTCGTTGTCCCTGCCTTGCTTTTTCTGTAGCAGCCGTTCTTCCGGGCCAGTTCTTAGGCCGCTGGTGGCTTTGAAAAAGCTGCATTCAAAGGCCCTCAAAACCTTTTCAAAAGAAGCTGTTAACGGCAATCTATCTTGCTGCCGGCGGGTTGCAGAACAATGAAAACAACCGCGCCAAATACTTTTTGAACGCATGATTGGGAACGACTTTACTGCCAATCCTTGAGAATAAAGGATGATCCAATTGGTTGAACAGAAAGGGAGTAGTGGGTTATCTCGGAACAAGGACAGCAAAGATTTGTGCCGGTCTTCTTGTTTTCAATTGAATCGCATCAATAATTGAGCAGGCAAACATTGCCGCCTGGCCCGCACCTCAGTTTGTAAAAAATTCTTAATGCACTTTGCCTACATTTGTTGCTTTACAGGTTACCATGGAACTATCAACATTACTTACAAGGTTTAGCGAGCCGGAAACATTAAGAATGGCAAAACTGGGCCGGGAACTTCGTGCCAAAGGGATTGACATTGTGGATTTAAGTTTGGGCGAACCCGATTTTGATACGCCGCAACACATCAAGGAAGCCGCTAAAAAAGCCATTGATGAAAACTGGAGCCACTACACACCGGTGGCCGGTTACCTGGACCTGCGGGAAGCCGTATGTACAAAATTTAAACGAGACAACAACCTTAGTTATCAACCCGAAAACATTGTGGTATCCACCGGGGCCAAACAAAGCCTGGCCAATGCCATTTTGAGTTTGGTGGAAGCCGGTGATGAAGTGGTGATTCCCACGCCGTTTTGGGTTACGTACCAGGCCCTGGTTCAACTGGCCGGCGCCCAGGCCGTGCTTTTAAAAACTTCGCTGGAGAACGGTTATAAAATAACCCCCGAGGAACTGGAGGCCGCCATTACCCCAAAAACAAAACTGTTTATATTTTCTTCTCCCTGCAACCCCAGCGGCGCCGTGTATAACAAAGAAGAACTGGCCGGGTTGGCAGAAGTGTTTAAAAAACATCCGCAGGTCTACATCATCTCGGATGAAATTTACGAATACATCAACTACGGCAACCGCATGGAAAGTATTGCGCAGTTTGATGAACTAAAGGAAAGAACCATTATCATCAATGGGCTGAGCAAGGGTTTTGCCATGACCGGATGGCGCCTGGGTTTTATGGCGGCCCCTGTGAACATTGCAAAAGCCTGTGAAAAACTACAGGGACAATTTACCAGCGGCACCAATGCCATTACGCAAAGAGCAGCCATTGTGGCCCTGACTTCTCCTTTGGATGCCACCCACGAAATGGTAAAAGAATTTGCCCGCCGCAAAAAAAGAACCATGGAATTGCTTAGCGGCATTGAAGGTTTTCGCTTCACCGAGCCCGATGGCGCTTTTTATGCTTTTCCCTGCGTGGACTATTATTTTGGCAAAAGCGATGGGGCAGAGGTGATTAAAAACGCCGATGACCTGTGCATGTATTTGCTGAACAAAGGCCATGTGTCCACCGTTACCGGCTCGGCTTTTGGCGATGAACAGTGCATTCGCCTTTCGTTTGCCAACAGTATGGCTAATATTGAAAAAGGATTTGAGCGGATCGGTGAAGCGTTGAAAAAACTGAAGTAGGAAAGGGAGCTTCCGCTCCATTTTTTGAAAACGAAACGTTAGCCCTGCTCTACTAATTTTAAAAACTTTTCGTGCAGTTGCAATACCTGGGGAATGACCAAGCGTTGTTCGCTGTTGTCGATGATGAAATCACACAGACGCATTTTTATGTCTTCGTCCAGTTGTCTGTCCATGCGGCTCAAAACCTGCTCCCTGGTAACGCCGTCCCTGTCCATGACTCTTTTGATGCGAAGGTGCTGCGGCGCTTTTACGCCAATCACATAATCCAGTCCGGCCACCGATCCGGTTTCAAACAACAACGCCGCTTCTTTAATCACGTACGGCGCCACTTGCTTTTGCATCCATTCTTCGGCATCCCGCAGGGTAGGCGGGTGCACCAGGCTGTTTAACAGCTCCAGCTTTTCGGGGTTTTGAAACACCATGGCCGCCAGTGCGGAGCGGTTTAATTGGTAGTTTGTGTAAACGCCTTCTCCAAAATGTTTTTTCAGGCTGGCCATCAGTTCCTGATCGGTATGATAGAGCCGCTTGGAGGCTTCGTCGGCATAATACACCGGCACGTTGAGCAATTCAAAAACCCTGGCTACCGTGGATTTGCCAGAACCAATGCCGCCTGTTATACCAATTTTGAGCATAAAATAAAAATCCGAAGCCATAATGGCTTCGGATTCGAAAATACTATTTTGGTCTTATTTCTTTTCGGTTGTAGCGGCGGTTGCAGCCTTGTTCAATTGATTGGTCCACTCCATGGAGATGGCGCTTTTTTCAATTTTAATATAGCTGCCGGGGTTGATTTCCAGCATAATGGTGCCATCTTCATTAACCTTGTTGATCACACCGTGAATGCCGGCGATGGTAACGATTTTATCGCCCTTTTGCAGGTTGTCAATAAATGTTTTTTGCTGTTTTGCTTTTTTGGCTTGCGGACGAATAAAGAATAGCCAGAAGACCAGGATCATCAATCCT
This sequence comes from Bacteroidota bacterium, assembly GCA_023392575.1. GTDB lineage: Bacteria > Bacteroidota > Bacteroidia > Chitinophagales > Chitinophagaceae > Flavisolibacter. The sequence continues at coordinate 7,483 of JAEVYV010000138.1, forward strand.
AAAAAAATGAATTGAAACGAACCGCCTCCGGGTGCTTGTAATAAATACATATCAATTGATTAAATGATTAAACTATTGTTTTGCTACGTTGACTTTAAAATTCAGGTAGTAGGGGTTTTCCTGGGTATTGGCGATTACCGTAATGCTTTTCCGGTGTTCGCCTTCCGACTGGTTTCTGCTGTCAAATTTTGCTTTGATCAGCCCTTCCTGTCCGGGTGCAATGGGCTCTGTAGGCTTTTCGGCTACCGTGCATCCGCAACCGGGCATGACATTGGCAATGATCAATGGTTTGCTTCCGCTGTTCTTCAGTCTCCAGCTAATGTCCACCACCTGACCTTCATTTACTTTTCCAAGGTCCTGAAAAGTAGAGTCGATCCATTGAATGCTGGTAAAATTTGCCGAGTCATTGAGTGCCGCTCTTTTCAGTGAGTCCTGGTTGATGGGCGAAGTTCCCTGGTCTGCATTAGAGCAAGCCCACAAACTTCCGCTCAGTATAAAAATAAATAAATACTTCATTTTTTATTTTTTGCAGTGCAAATGTAAAATGAAAATGACGAGGGCCGAATGAAATAAAAAATATTTAACTGCCTGTTGAAATTTATGATTGTCCCGAAGCATCGTTCAGCCGGGCCTTCTTGAAATCGGTTTTGTGCAGTTTGTTTTCCCGCACCAGTTCCTTGTGAATGTTGTCCAGGATGCCGTTTACAAACTGACCGCTTTGCTGGGTGCTGTATTCCTTGGCAATATCAATGTACTCGTTAATGGTAACCTTTGGCGGAATGGTTTCGAAGTACAGAAATTCGGCCACACCCATTTTCATGATGATCATGTCCAGGGCTGCAATGCGTTCGGGGTCCCAGTTTTTGAGCTTGGGAACGATGTAGGTTTCCAGGTGTTCCTGTTTTTCCAAAACCGTTGTGATCAGGCTTTTGGCAAAGGTCCATTTATCGGCGCTCATCACCTCTGTAAAATTGATGGAACCGGGTTTTAACAAAAGTCCCTGCACCAATTGTATCACCATGTCGGCATCGTCATCCCAGTTCATAAAATACTCTTCGATGTGCGCCTCAAACGCTTCGCTGGGAATCAGCAAGTCGTTAAAAATCGTTTCCAGAATCAACCGCTCGTCCTTGCTATTGCGTTCGCTGGTTTGGATGTATTGCTTGTATTCGGGCAATTCTACCAGTTGCAGGTAAGTCTTTTTGACCAGTTCCTTATCGAGCCGCAGGCCGGGTTTTGTTCTGGCCACCTCTTGTTGAAAGGAAGGATCTTCTTTTATTTTCCAGAGTAATTCGTTGCCCGCAATTTTTGTGCTGACGTTCAGGTCCTCTCTGGTGGGCAAATGTTTTGTGGAGCGAACATAGGCGTCTGTTTCTGCATAACCGGCTACTTCGGTTAAAAAATAAGTAAGGTAAACAAACAAATCCTTTGACTGGTCAAAATGGCGTTGCAATAATTTGACCGGCTCGCCAGGCTTCAGTCCTTGCTCTAGGGTACTCAATGTATAAATGGTCTGCATCACTTTTACCCTGATATTCCTTCTACTGATCATCGTTTAAGAACTATTTGAGCCGGCGAAGATAAGAACGATCCCGTAATCAGGAGTGGTCATTTTCAATCCCTGACTTTTCGTAGTGCAAATGTTCCGTCTCTCATCACTGTCTTCCTCTTGGTAAAACCTTAGCCGTATCTTTTTTTAACGCAGCATAGCTGGATCCGTTACTGCTGGTGGCCTCCTCTCCGGAAGGGGTGGAGCTCTGTCCGTTGGACCATTTGTAAATTTCCCTGTTGTCCAGTTTGATGGTGTCGGTTCTGGGGTTCGCGGCTGGCGGGGGAATGGTATCTTTTGCCCTGGGAGGCTTATTGGTTTTGACTGGCTGGGCAGATGCGATGGCTGTTGTTCCCAGCATGATTATTAAAGAAAACACCACTTGTTTCATAACCTGCTTTTACCCTGGTTAGCACAAAGAAACTGCCAGAGTTGCGGCTGCTGAAAAAGCCTACGGCTTCTAAAACCGTATCATGACATCACTGGCTGGGCTCTGCTACATACAGTTAACTCCTGGCCGGTCTGTCTCAGCGTATGAGTGTAGCGCTGCCCCTCATTGTTCTGGTTTGCTTTGTATCCCTGTCTGTATAGGTAAGAAACCACACATATACGCCGGTTCCCTGCTGCGAACCCTTAAAACGACCATCCCAGCCTTGCCTCCAGTCGTTGGTGGCAAACACCAACTGTCCCCACCGGTTGTACACTTTAAACTCCAGCTTTTCGGCCTTAATGGCATTGAGCACTCGTAAATAGTCGTTCTTGCCGTCGTTGTTTGGGGTAAAGGCGTTGGGCACCGTCAGGTAACAACTGCTGTATACGGTTATTGATTTTTGAGCAGAGCTTTGGCAACCAATGCTGTCGGTAACGGTGTAATTGATGACAAATGGTCTTGTGTTATAAGGTTGCGAATAGGTATGGGTGGGCGATTCATCGGAAGAGGTTGCGCCATCGCCGAAGGACCAGCTATGCTGCACAATTTTTCCCTGGGCTGCACTGGTGAAGCTCACCGGTTCGTTCGGACAATTGTCTTCGTAAACACTAAAATCGGCCTTAATAAAATTGTCCAGCAAAACCGCTTGAGAACTGGTATCAGAACAAAAACCGTTGCTGACCACCAAGCGAATGGTTTTCTGGTTAAAGACCCGGTAAAAGGCCTGGGGGTTTTGCTGTGTGCTTGTTTGGTTTTCATCGAGCAACCACTGCCAGCTATTGACGCCGTTTGCCCCAGGATGAAAATAGGTAACGGTATCAACGGTGCAGCCATATCGTTTTTCATAAGTAAAATCAGCGTTCACCGTATCCTTCAGGGTAAAGCGCAACGATGACCCGGCCGGAGTTTCCTGGCTGCATTCATCAAACAGGGTGTTCCCATCCGATCCTGTTTTTAGGGTCAGTGTAAAATTGCCTGCCCCGTATAAGGGTTGGGAAAGATTGATGATAATTTCTTTGGTTGTAGGTCCGGTGCAACTACCCGCAGCTCCGGTGATGGTGGCCGCATAAGGGCCCGTCAGTTGAAAATCGCTTCCATCGGCAGCAATGGTGGCACAAAGCATAGGTTTTTTGAAAACCAGCCGCAGGGATTGAGGGGCACATTTTACAGCCTCCAAACTATCCATGGG